>JBICHS010000293.1:0-10190 GCA_043101135.1 Phycisphaeraceae bacterium JB051 | reverse complement strand
GGGAGTAGGGAGTAGGGAGTCAAACCGCTTGCGGTTTAGCGCGTTCTCAGGCGAGCCGCGGTGTGTCACCGCGGGATTGAGCGCAGCTCAAACATGATGGTGTCGTACGGTCAATTTGTGAGTTACGCAGTTCGACTCCGTCGAATCCCGCGCCTACACGACACGGCTCGCCTGAAAAGCAACCGTATGCCTTTGATTCAGTTTTGCTTTTGCTTGATCAAGTCAATCACCTGACCAACAGTCTTGATGTTGGCAGCCTGATCATCAGGTACGTCGATGCTGTAGACTTCCTCGACCTGCATGATGAATTCGATTTGATCAATGCTGTCAAAATTCAGGTCATCTTCAAAACGTGTTTCACGATTAATCTGCACGATGTCAACGGATACGGTGTCTGCAACGATCTGGAAAATGCTTTGTTCCAATTCGGATGTTGTGTTGGATGATGTGGTCATGAGTTAACTTTCTACATGCTGGGTGATGGTTGTCACCAACTTACGAATGGTTTTGAAGTCCGGGGTGGTCTTGCCTTTCTCAATTCTGTTAAGCGTTTCCACGCGGACATCAGCCAGCTCGGCTAGTTCTTTTTGGCTTAAACCTGCTTTTGTGCGGCGTTCAATCAATCGCTGTGCCAGTCTTTCATCGCTGATGGTCATTTGATCCAGTGTGTCCATTTTGCGAGTGTTGGGACCGTGCTCCATTAAATGCAACAAGTCGGCTTCCGGGAGAATGGCAAACCATTTGCCGTCCAATTGCACACGTTGATAGGGAGAAGATTGTTGATTGCTTTTCATGTCAATGAGTATATAGAAATTGATTTAAAAGTCAATATTGATTTCAAGGCAATTTTAATAAACACGTTGTTATTCGCTTTAGACGTCGCACACTTTTAATTGCACAGTGATGTCCGCGCATGAAAAAACGCTACCCGATTGGAGCAGCGTTATTAGTTTCGTAGTGTCGAACTTCCGGGGGTTACGCTTCAGCAACCGGCGGGCAGAAGCGGGAGCCTTCCAGTGGGACGCGACGGTTGACGGCCGGGCCCTTGGGCAGGTACGGCATCAGGACGTACACAATGCCAACCACCAGGAAGTTACCCGGGAGCAACCACCAGCGATCCAGACCGAAGTAGACCACCAGGCCGGTCATGATCAGCATCATCAGGCTGATGGGAATGAGGCTCTGCCATGCAAGACGCATGAGTTGGTCGAAGCGGAAACGCGGCAGGGACCAGCGAATCACCATGGCCAGGAAGATCAGCAAGGTGATCTTGAGACAAAACACGCCGATCTTCAGAAGCACTGCGATGATGCCCCAGACAAGCGTGGTCTGCTCACCCATGGCAGGCAGCAGTTTGACGAACGGAATGATGTCCCAGCCACCAAGGAACAGCAGGCTGAAGATCGCTGCGCTGGTGATCATGTGGAAGTATTCACCCATGAAGAACAGGGCGAATTTCATCGAGGAGTATTCGGTGTGGAAACCGCCGACGAGTTCCTGTTCACATTCAGCAAGGTCAAACGGTGCACGGTTACACTCAGCAAGACCGCAGATGTAGAACATCAAAGCAAGGACGGGTTGGTAGATAATGTTCCACACACCGCCTGCCTGAAATTCGATGAGATAGTCTGCACGGGCTGTGCCGTACATGAGGATGACGGTGAGAATCGTCATACCCAGGGGGATTTCGTAGCTGACCATTTGAGCGGTCGCACGCATACCGCCGAGGAAGGAATACTTGTTGTTGGAAGCAAAACCGCCGAGGACAACGCCGTAGACTGCCAGGGAGCCGGTCGCCAGGACGAAGATGATGCCGATGTTCAGCGGGGCACCACCCATCAGCAGGTCCATGCCGTTAAAGTGCAGGTAGCCGCCGAAGGGGACGATGATCCACCCGACCAATGCGGGGATCAACGCCAAGCCGGGGGCAAGGATAAAGAGCACGCGGTCAGCACCGGGGGCGATGAAGTCTTCCTTGAGGAAGTTCTTGATGGCGTCGGCGATGGGCTGGCCCAGTCCCCACAGTGATTTGGGAAGGCCGGGGATAAAGGCACCGTAGGGCAGGCCGGTTCGGTTGGGGCCCAGGCGGTGTTGAATCCATGATGCGACTTTGCGTTCGAGCAGGATCAGGTAGGAGATCGAGCCCAGGAACACGTGAAGCATCACAAGCATGATGATCAGGCTGGCAATAAACTGTGCACTCATGTCGGAGTCCAAATAGGTGTAAACAGCGGTTTGTAAGTGTACTTTTTAGCCGCAAATGACCCGCTTGGCAACCTCAGACCGCCAAGGTCTGTACAATGTTTGGGTTGACCGGGAGACCGGCGGATACCGGACGAATCGCACTGTTGATGATTTGCCCGTCTCCCAAGCCGGACTTGGACCAGTTCGCACGGAAATTTGCCCTCCCTGACATGGCAATGAAGTTCCACAGGCACGTAACTATATTAGACCCCATGAAGCACACCGCCACGAAAAAAGATGACAAGTCCTCCGAGTCCTTCAAGGAAACGTTCGAGTCGATTGTCATGGCTTTCATTCTCGCTTTTGTCTTCCGTGCCTTTGTCGTGGAAGCTTTTGTCATTCCCACCGGCTCGATGGCCCCGACGCTCCTGGGCCAGCATGCCGACGTCACCTGCCCGCAGTGTGGCTACCGGTTCAGTGCTGACCTGCAGCATTCCAGCGCCTCACCAGTTGACCCGGCATACAGTCAGAGCAATGTGACCATTACCTGCCCAATGTGCTCCTACCCGGTCAAGTCCAACACACGGACGCAGAACCACCCCGGTGATCGCATTCTTGTGCACAAGTTCATCTACAACATCTCCGAGCCCAAACGCTGGGATGTCGTCGTCTTCAAGTATCCGGGAACGCCCACCGAAAACTTCATCAAACGCCTTGTCGGTTTGCCTGAGGAAAAGCTCTTTATCATTGATGGCAATGTTTTCACCCAGCCTCTTGATGCCAAAGAGTCCGATCCCTGGCAGATTCAACGCAAGACCTCGCGTGAGATTGTCCAGCGGACCGTGTTCCAGCCGGTGTATCACAGCGCGTTTTACCCGCTGGATGACGGGCAGGTCACCACCGACCGCCGCGCTATGTTCCAATGGAAGTTCCCCTGGCAAAGTCCTCAGCAGGAGACACTCACCCGAACCCATCGCACCTTCCTGGACTACGATGGCAGTAAGCCCCTTGAATTAACTTTCAATTACCAGCAGATGATCGATAGCCAGGTCGACTATCAGGGGCGCTATGTCGGTTGGTATCCGTATGGCCAACTCAATGCCGAGCGTTCCAATCAGGTCGAACCCATCGAGGACATCCGCGTGGCCATGAAATTGGCGCCTTCGCAGATGACGCCCAGCCAAAGTGACCCTGTGGAACTGACCTTCCAGACCACCGGGCGCATTGATGATGTTCGGCCGGTCCCGATTCGTGCGACAATAGCCAAAGACGGCACGATCCAGATTGCCACCGCTGACACCGTTGACGTTGAATTACAGACTTGGACGGTACGTGCCAGCGACAGCATCACCCCTGTGAAGCTCAACCGTGCCCATGCGTTTGAGTTCTGGTTTGTGGATCAGGAAGTGAGTCTGTGGATTGATAAACGTAAGGCATTAACATGGCAATATGATGTGCCTTTGGAGACTCTGATTGATCGGCCAAGCCCACCGGTCTACCCGACGACCTCCGTGAAAATTCAAGGCTCCTCAGCATTGATTACGCAGTTGGATCTGGACCGGGATCTTTACTATTCCACAACGCCAAACCGTGTCAAATATGCCTTGGGGGGCATGTATAAACGCGTGGGTTCACGCGAAGGTGATCCGGTCAAACTCCAGGCCGACCAATTTTTCTGTCTTGGTGACAACAGTCCATTCAGTCAGGACAGTCGCTATTGGGCCGATGTGAATCCCTGGATTGAAAAGCGATTTCTCAGTGACAAGAATCAAGTCACCGGCGTCGTGCCACGTGAGTTGATGATTGGCAAAGCCTTCTTCGTCTACTTTCCCGCACCCCATCGCATCAATGCCAACGGCCCGGGAATCATCCCTAATTTTGGCGATATCCGGTTCATTCACTAAGACTTTTGATTGTCTATTGTTCTTTGTGAATCTTGGCTTGGAGCTGATGGGAATCAGTCTTCCATAATGATGCTGTTGGCGCCGTTGGCATCACGGGCTTTGTAAAGATAATCGAATCGACGCAGTGCGACGGTTGCATGACCATCAAAGAACACCACACTGCCGCGCCCGTCATGCCAGGGGCCGAAGTTACCTTTGTCCACTGCTGCATGTAGTGCGTAGACGCCGCTGCCGACATGGGCGCAACCATCAAACAGCCACACTGAATCACTGGGGCCTTTTTCGAGTTGCTCGGGGGCGAAGCCGCCGGTGGTGTTGCCGTTGTTGGTGATATAGCCTCCCAGGCGGAAGTTGGTGGCAATTTTTGCTCCGGTGTTCATCTTGTTCACGCCGCGCATCGTGTAGCTGTTAAGGATGTCGTTGAAGGTTCCGATGCGAGATTTGCTGGTAATGGCATCGGGGCAGACTGTGCCATACCCGTTACATCCTGCAGGGAATTGGGGCAGGTAATTGCCCATGCCAAGGGGCGCCGGCCAGTAGCGGTCTGAAGTTGTTCCCGGGAAAGGATCCCAATCGGCGTTGTACATTTTCATGGTCCAACTGTTGTAGTCGTTGGAGTAGACGGTGATCACCAGGGCGCTTGAGCGAATGTTCGAAAGGCATTGTGCCATCCGCGCACTCTTGCGTGCTTTTGCCAGGGCAGGCAGGAGGATGGCAACGAGAATGGAGATGGTCGAGATGACCACGAGTAATTCGATGAGTGTGAAAGCGCTGCGTGAACGTGTCATGGCCGATCTCCTGCAATGGCCGGATTGTCGTGATTCAGTAACGGGTTGATGGCTCTAGCCAGTGGCCATGCATTCCCATGCCCCTGTAGCAAAGTCGACATGCCATTGCCAGGGCAAAGCTGATTATCAAACGTACAACGACACCGCGCTTACAGGCCGGTGGATTCGCCTATGAAAAGACTCGGGGCAGCCGGCTCCATGAGCATCGGGCTGTCCCATGCCTGCGTTTTCTGTTTGATCCAACGCAGACATGTTTCCAGATGTCCGCTGGCATCACGTGACTCCAGGCATGTGATCGAAGGTTGCAGATAACGGTTGATTTCCTCACCGTTGATCGCTGCAATGAGCACATCCTTGCCAACCTTCAAACCTGCATCGGTCACCGCACGGCTGGCGCCGATCGACGCGTTGATCGAGCCGCAGAGCAATCCATATGGGCCGTTCTCAGGTTTGACAGGGCAGGGCGTTTGCGTGAGATAGTTGCGCATCAGGTCATAGCCATTGTGTGCGGTCATCGTGTAGGGCTTGAGCTGGCTTGTGATCAGTTCGCCGTGAATCCCCGTGTCACGCTTAAACGCCCACCATTGACCGATGCGCCCCTCCATGGTCGGCCCGATGGGCTGTGCTGCCAGGAAGTCCACATGTGATAGATGCTTGGCCGAGAAGATGTCGAGTAACTGTCGGATATGCTCTGGCGGGAAGCAGTGGATCGATAACAGATTGGCCCATGAATAATCCTGCCCAACCACGACGATGCGCGGGCATCGCTTAAGCCGATCAATTACGGGTTGGGGGAAGGCTTCAGGACCGGGGAGCAGGAAGATGCCATCGAAACTCTCCGCTGCCTGAAGGATGGCAGGGTCGTCGGGATGGACATAGTCGATGGGACGCAACTGGATTTCGAGTTTGGCTGCAGCCTTCTCCAGGGCATACCGCCAGATGTGCATTTCCGAGCTAGGCCAGGCCGGTGTCAGGAAGGCGACGCGTGTGGTTTGCTGAACCTGTTCTTCGGAGCAGAGCACTCTGCCGTTCTCACCTCGGATGAGCACGCCTCGGTCGATCAAGTGCATGATCGCCTTGCGTGCGGTGGTTCGGGAAACGCCGATCTCTGATGCCAGTGACATCTCGGTTGGCAGTTCTTCGCTGACATAATCGCCGTAGCGAATGCGCTTTTCCAGGAGTTGCGAGATTTGTTTGTATTTGACCATGATGAATGTCTGTTTAAAAAAAAGATACAAACTTTGTATTAAATTTTAGGCTGCCGTATTAAGCAGATCAAGTGATGGGTTAACTATTTTCTATTTTGGTTTTGTGTGTAACTCAAGTTGTTATTTGGCAATAATATGTGTTTTTAAGGTGCTTTTTTAATTTTTTGGTATCAGGATAATGGGAGGCTTTGGGAGCCCTTCAGAAGGGCCTGAATCGGGCGGTGTTTGCTGTGTTAGGAAAAGAAAAATTGATTGCCTGACTAGAAAAGAAACATTTCTTGTCTACACTTCTAAGCAGGTCGATCTATTTGTACACAAGGAATCATCCATGCCTTTACGTTCATTACATTGCTCCGTCCTCCTGTTGTTTTTATTGGTTGCACATGTCTCTGCTGCAACAGACCCGGTCACGCAGGACTTGCTGAGCACACGTTATGCGGTCAGCATCGATGGCAAACCAGTCACGGTTTACAGCTATGAAGATATGGACTATCTCACTTTCCCCTGGCAAGGCAAGGCCAAAATCAGCATCACCCGCCTGGATGGGCAGCCTATCAACGAAGCGCGTGTCCGACCGGTTCGACTGGGGATCACAAGCCAAATCAAACAAGCCAATCTCAGTTTTGAGATCGACGCCCCCAAACATCTGGTCATCAGTATCGACCTGATGCGCAAACTCGTCATTGTCCCGCAACTGCCCGACCCGGACTTTCCTGATCTTAACAACAAGTCGGTGATCAATGTCAAAAATATTGGGGCGGATGCCACTGGAAAAATGGATAACACACAATTGCTCCAGCAAGCTATCGATGGGCTCCCAACCGGGGGGACACTCTATTTCCCCGCAGGTCTCTACCGCACCGGTTCATTGGAACTCAAAAGTGATATGACACTGTACGTGGACCGCCACGCACTGATCAAAGGTTCCGACGATTTTAAACTGCACAAGTTCCGTGGCAGCTATCTCTATTTCATCCGTGCTGAAAACCAACAGAATATCCGCATCCTCGGGCATGGGATGATCGATGCCAACGGCGGGCCGATCCGACGGGCATGGCAAATCGAAAAAGCCAAACGCAAAGTCGCAGGTCGCTGCTTCCTTACCGTCAATGTCAAGAATCTCACCATCAAGAACACCACCTTCCGTGAGTCCTATTCATGGAACATGCACTTTGTCGCAACGGACAATCTGCATCTGGATCGCGTCAAGGTATTCAGCTCCATGTCCAACTCCAACGGCGACGGCCTGGACATCGACGGCTGTCATGATGTACTCGTCGAGAACTGCCTGATCTTTGCTGAAGACGATGCGATCACCCCCAAAGGCGCATGGCTTAAAGACCAACGACGCGATGCCCGCAACTTCGTCATCCGTGATTGTGTCCTCTGGTCGCAGATGGCAACGGGTATCCGGCTGGGTGCTGAAACGCATAGCGGTGAGTTTGCCAACATGACATTTGAGAATATTGACTTTCTCCGTGCCAACACCATGATCCGCATTTACAACTACGACGGTGCGGACATTCATGACATCGTCTTCAAAAATCTCTGGGTCGAAGAATACACGCTCTACGTGCAGGATCTTGGCTTTGATGAAATCCAGCGCATCAAGAAAAAACGTGACCAGGGACAGACCTTTTTGTTTTATGTCTACTACCGTAAACGCACGCCTCAATCCACGGTCGGCCTGGTTCGCGATGTGCTGGTCGAAAACATTTATGCTGACCGCATCGTCAAGTCCAAGCTCTTTGGCATGGATCGCCCCGATGGGCAAAAATCCGTCAGCAACATCACCTTCAAGAATTATTATGTGAATGGCAAATGCGTTTCAGATCTCAAAACGCTGAAGATCACAAGTGAAGGTAACGCAGAACAGGCACACGTGATCTGCGAATAACACACGCACACGCACCAACGCTACGCTTCACCATTTGTGTTCGCATGCACATTAAAGCCCTGGGACTTCAGTCCCAGGGACGTGACGCGCGTAAGACACTGTTGGCGCACATATCACCGTTGACGCGATAAACACCATGCATTGCGCATCGCACACCATTGGCCCCTGGGGTTAAAACCCCAGGGCTTTATTTCAACTTTTGGACGTTGATTGTGAAGTCGTGATGATCAGTCGAGTTTCGTCACGCTGATAATGCTTGACATGGTGTGTTGCGCCCCCGGTTTAATGGTGACGATGTTATCACCTGCATTGACCGTTTCCACGCAGAGCATATCTGACCATTCGTTGTCTGCCATGTCCGGCAGTTCCTTGCTTTTGCGGATCCACGGGTTCCAGACCACGGTGGTGTCCGAGCCTTCCTTGGCAATGCTGATCTCACGCTTCTTGCGTTTGTCGACGATCATCACGGTCGACTTGGTATCACAGAACACGCTGTCGAACTCGCCTGTGAAATGCAGCGGGCCGTTGGGTGCAGTCGTGTCTTCGTCAGCCACCTTGTCGAAGTAGGGGCGACCTTCAAGACCTGCAACATAGACTTCATGAATGTCGGTGACGCTGAAATAGGTGTGCAGCGCTTCAGTGATCTTCATATCCTTCTCATCCGTGTTGGTCGTTTGGAGGGACATGGTCAGCGTTTTGCCAATGGTGATGATGTGGCGGAGTTCAAATTCGAACGGCCAGAGGTCGTAGGTGTCATCGTTGGACTCGGTAAAGAGGGTGATGACGATGTTGCCTGCTGCATCCTGCGTGACGGATTGGACATCCCATTGCGTTAAGCGGACAAAACCATGCGCGGGTTTGGTGTCATCGACAAGATGCGGGCCGAACCACGGGAAGCAGATGGGCACGCCGCCACGGATGGGCTTGCCGTCTTCGAACCAGCTTTTGGAGTTCATGAACAGCACGGGCTCTTCGCCAACGGGTTGGAAGTGCGTGACGTGGGCACCATGCAGGTATATGCATGCTGAGGCCTGTGGGCTGGTGACTTTGATGCAGGGGAGGTTGTTCTTGCCGGTGATGAACTTGACGACACCTTCGATGCCGAATTGTTCGTTGAGTTTTGTATTGAGTTCTTGGACGCTCATGGTATTTCCCGTTGGAGTCTGGATTGGATGGCGGAGTTTGAGAGTATACGCGATGAGGTGGTTGGGGGGCGAATGGGATTGGGGCGTTAACCGCCTTTTACCAAGGGCATCATTGAGATGATGCTGGAGGGGAAGGCGACGTCTCGCGTTTGTTTCACTCGAATCGCAAAGATGTCGTGTTGTTTTCAAAGCCGTGACTCTCCTGAGTCACGGGTTGCCTTGGGGGGCAAGGGAGTTGCGTTTTATGGATATCAGGGCGTGGATTTAAAGGCAACCCGTGCCGCAGGAGCGACACGGCTTTTGGGGCAATTGTTACGAACACTGTTGGCTGGCTTTGCGACAACTTCCGGGGGGGCTTCCGGGGGCGCAATAAAAAAACCGCTGACGAAAGTCGCCAGCGGTTTTTGAATTGATCGTGTTGATCGTCGCTTTACGCAGCCATGGCAGCTTTGGCGGTTTCGACCAGGCTGTCGAATGCTGCCGGATCAGCGATGGCGATCTGGCTGAGCATCTTGCGGTTAAGCGTGATGTTGGACTTCTTCAGGCCAGCAATGAAGCGGCTGTAGTTGAAGTCACGCATTTCGCATGCTGCGGAGATACGGGTGATCCACAGGCGACGGTAGTCACGCTTGATGAGCTTACGGTCGCGGGTCTGGTAAACGCCAGAGCGGATGACCGTCTGCTTGACTGTACGCCAGGCACGCTTGCGAGAACCGCGGTTACCTTTGACCTGTTTGAACCAGCGAACTTTGGATTGGCGACGTGCGGCGCCTTTTTGTGCACGGGGCATGAGATTCTCCTCATAGTTTCACGCAACGGCGGGGGCCAGCCACTTTGCTGACGCTTGGGCCCGACTTGCAGTGCGATACAGGGCAACACGCTGTCGCCCGAATCATGGTTTTGGAATTAGTCTTCCGACTTTTCGACCGGCTGGGTCTGTGCATCACCACGCGTGAGCGGACGGTGAAGCATGGCAGACAGACGAGCGATGTCGGCCTTGGTTGCCAGGCTCTTGAGCTGCAAGTGACGACACTTCTTGCCGGACTTGTGACTCAAGATCGGAA
>JBICHS010000292.1:0-5079 GCA_043101135.1 Phycisphaeraceae bacterium JB051 | reverse complement strand
GTACGCACCGGAGGACGTGACGGTTCCTGACTTTTTGCCGGACAACGAAGCGACGCGCACCGACCTTGCCAACTACTATCAAGCCATCACGCGCTACGACGAAACCGTTGGCAAGATGCTCAACATTCTCATCGCCTCGGGTCGTGCGGATGACACCTTGATCATTGTGACGACCGACCACGCCATGCCCTACCCCGGCGCCAAAGCTTCAAGCTATGACACCGGCCATCGTTGCCCGTTCATCATGTATCACCCAGACATGAAGCGGGGCGGCACACGCTGCGCTGCTTTGATGAACTGGGTCGACATCTACCCGACGATTCTGGATTGGACCGGCGTGGAATATCCTGATGACGCGATGCCACTGGCCGGTCGCAGTGTGTTACCTGTTGCTGAGGATACTTCCGCACAGCCCGGCAATGGTACATGGGAACAGACGTTTACCTCACACATTTTTCATGAGGTGACCAACTACTTCCCGTACCGCGTGATCCGCCGCCGTCAGTACAAGCTGGTGCACAATCTTGCATGGCAGTTGCCGATCCCGTTGCCTTCGGACTTGTTCCGCAGCTTGACCTGGCGAAACGTCCGCGAGCAGGGCATTACGCAACTAGGCAAACGCGACATCAAAGACTATCAACATCCACCGCGTGAAGCGCTGTACGACATACAGGCAGACCCGATGGAAACCGAAAACCTTATCGACAAGCCCGAATTGCAGGACATCATCAAAGAGATGCGCAAGGAACTGCTGGACTTCCGCGTCCGCACACTCGATCCGTGGCTGGAGTACACGCACCAGGCAGGCGATCACGAAGATCTCAAAGCCAAGCGGTAACAATTGGCTTTTACCACAGCGTCACAGAGGCGCAGAGAAAACAAGGCAGAGAAATAATCTCTGTTTTTGCTCTGTGTCTCTGTGACGCTGTGGTTAATACCAACGAGACGAATATGCGCCGATTCATTTCGCCTTACGACGCTCCGGCTGTGCAATCGTCATGACCACCTGCTGTGTGATGCTGCATTGGTTGATGACATCAGCCAGGAGTTGGGCAACGTGGGAAGCTTCGTCTTGTGAGACTTTGCCATCGCGGCAGGCGGTGCGGATTTGCTGCAGGGAATCACTTGCCACCGAGACGCATTGAATCGCTGCATCCAGTGCATCTTCCGGGCCGACGCGACCGTCATGATTTACGTCCAGATCACAGGCATTTTGTGTGACCGTCCAGGGCGTGCCTGCGATGAACGCGGTGAGGATGGCAAGCTGGGCATTGGGGTCAGGCAGGTGGTGCAGAATCAGGCGAATGCTGTCAAAGTCCGGCTCGCTTTCACCATTGATCCAACGGTAGATCGTCGAGGAGGAAACGCCTGCCATCTCACCAAGATCCTTGGCGGTGGTGGCGTTGGCATCAATGAGTTTTTGCAGGGTCGGTGCGAGCAATCTGGCCATCAAAACATCTCCATCTTCCAGTTGCAGATAGTATAGTCCTTTGGCGTGAGACTGTGTATCAGATTGGCTGCTGATTGACGTCAAATATGTGTATTCATTGCATTGTCAGGCGAGCCGCGTTGGGTCAACGCGGGATTGCGCGAAGCTCAAATGCAAGATGAAATCCTGCTATGGCATGCACATGATGACCTTCGTCATTCTGCCGTTGACACCACGCCGCTCGCCTGACCGCTTCGGTGAGACGAAGTATCACATTTCAAATCGGATGATGACCTAATCCCTCTTTCAAATTGCTACAATACGTAAATGTCTGTTAAGCGACCCCATATCATTTTGTTTAATCCCGATCAGTGGCGTGGTGATGTGCTCGGGCACATGGGTAACCCCGCAGCAGTGACGCCGAATCTCGATGCATTCGCTGCCAAGGACGCGGTTTCCTTTCGGCATGCCTACTGTCAGAACCCGGTCTGCACGCCCAGTCGATGCTCATTCATGTCCGGCTGGTATCCACATGTGCAAGGCCATCGCACGATGTACTACTCCATGCACAAGGACGATCCGGTCCTGCTGCGGACCCTGAAAAATAGCGGGTATCACGTGTGGTGGGGGGGCAAGAATGATTTGATCGCAGGCCAGGAAGGTCACGACGATGTTTGTGATGTGTATTACGATGCGCCGGAAAAAGTCCAGCGTACCTGGATGATCGACAAACAAAATCAATGGCGGGGCCAGACCGATAAAGACAATTACTACTCGTTCTACGTCGGCCAATTGCCACACTCTGATGGCCATGATCATTACCACGATTCAGATTGGGCCAACGTCATGGGCGCGATCGAAACGATTCGCAATTATGACAAGGACTCGGGCAAACCGCTGTGTATCTTTTTGCCGTTGACGTACCCGCATCCACCGTATGCTGCGGAAGCCGAATATTACGACATGATCGACCCCGCAAAGTTGCCCCCGCGTGTTCCTGCACCGGCGGATTGGTCAGGTTATGCGTCCATGCTCAAGGGCATTTACCAGATGCAGCGATTGGGCGATTGGGATGACGCGCGTTGGACGGAATTGCGTCGGATGTACTATGCGATGTGTGCCCGCGTGGATCACCAGTTTGCCTTGGTGATGCAGGCCCTTAAAGACGCGGGGATGTACGACGACTCGGCGGTATTCATGTTCTCGGATCACGGCGATTACACCGGCGATTACAGCGTGGTTGAAAAATCACAGAATGGCTTTGAGGATTGTCTGACCAACGTGCCGTTTCTGTTTAAGCCCCCCGCGGAGTTTGGCGTCAAGCCCGGCGTCAGTGACGCGATGGTGGAACTCATCGACATGCCAGCTACGGTGGAGGAACTTGCAGGGATCACGCCCGAGCATACGCACTTTGGTAAATCACTCTTGCCGATCGCAACCGGTCAGAGCAATGTGCATCGTGATGCGGTGTTCTGTGAAGGCGGGCGTTTGCCCGGGGAAGTTCAGTCCATGGAGTTCGGCCCCAGCGGTGAGCTGCGCGATACGTCCAACCTCTATTACCCACGCATGCACTTTCAGCAGGGCGAGGGTGTCGAACATCACAAAGCAACCATGTGCCGAACTGAGCATTACAAGTACATCGCCCGCATGAGTGAGTCCGACGCATTCTACGATCTGGACAACGATCCGTTTGAACAGAATAACCTCATTGACCATCCCGATTGGCAGCAGCAGATTAACGCTCACCGCCTGAGGATGTTACAGTGGTATCAACAAACCTGTGATGTGGTTCCGCCACAACAGGACGACCGCCAATTTACCCGCTAGTTACAGAGATAAAAGCATGATCCTGCTCATCGATAATTACGACAGTTTCACTTACAACCTGGTGCAACGCATCGGTGAACTTTTCGTTGGCAAAGATGACGCCCCTGAACTCAAGGTCGTCCGCAACGACAAAATTACCGTCGACGAAGCACTGGAACTCAACCCCACGCACGTGATCGTCTCGCCCGGCCCGTGTACGCCCTGCGAAGCAGGTGTCAGCGTGGACATCATCAAAGCCTTCGCAGGTAAGACACCACTGCTGGGCGTCTGCCTTGGGCATCAATCCATCGGCCACGCGTTCGGCATGACCGTCGCCCGCAATACCCACGTGATGCATGGCAAGACCTCTGAAATCCATCACGATGGCAAAGGCTTATTCGCAGGCTTGAAAAATCCCACCACCTGCACCCGGTATCACAGCCTGGTGATCCTGCCTGACACACTGGATGACGAACGCTTTGAAAAAACCGCATGGACCGACGAAGGTGAAATCATGGGCGTCCGCGCCAAGGCCGGCGTCTTTGGTGATGCCCCCGTCGAAGGCGTGCAGTTTCACCCCGAAAGCTTCCTCACCAAGCAAGGCCCGCAAATGCTCGCCAACTTCCTGGGCGTCCAAGTCCCCGTCAAGCAAACCGCTTGATCGACAACACAACTTAAAAAACAAAAAGAGCCAGCAACGTGTCATCACAATGCTGGCTCTTGTTTTTTATTTTCTGTGAATATCTACGCTGTGTTTTACCACGAAGGTCACGAAGAGCACGAAGGCCACGAAGAAAAGACAGAGTTTTATTTGCCTTGTCCTTCGTGAACTTCGTGAACTTCGTGCTCTTCGTGTCTTTGTGGTTAAATCATAACGGTCCGCATTTCAATCTGATCAATGCCAAATCACGGGATCATCAGACGACAGGTCGCGCTTTGCGGATCCCAGATGCCCATCTCGGTAAAGAGCAGTTCAGCGAATGCACGGTGGCCATATTCATTGGGATGAAACTGATTGCTCATCCAGAAATACAGCTTGTCGCTGTTGTCTTTCCAATAAGCCGTGTGGTCCACCAAAGGCAATTCGCGTTTGGCTGCCACATCACAAATCGCCTGCATAAATGCCGGGAATTGCGGCTCGCGATCCGGTGCGCTGCCGGGCAGGATCGGGCAGGTGGTCTGCAAAATGGGAACTGCGCCCAGTGCTTCGAACTTATCGCAAAGCGTGTTGAGGTTCGCGGTGAATTGATCCAACGCAATCGCCTGAGCGGGGTTGGTCGTGCAGTCGTTCATGCCGATCATCAGGAAGATGACGTCAGGGTTAAAACGGGCGACACGATGGTCGAAGGTGTCAAGCAGTTGCTGAGTGTTGTTGCCACTGATCGCGGTGTTGATGACCACGTCCATCATCCGGCCCATTTCACAACGGACACGTTCGGTGAAAAGCTCGGGGTAAATGCGATGGCCAAAGGTGTGCACGACGCCGTGCGTGATGCTGTCACCGTAGAACAGCCATGTGAGTGGTTTGCCATCAGCCAGTAAATCTTTGATGCGTTGCATGTGTATTGATCCTTGTTGGGCGGGAAGTGGATCAGGATATACACCTTGAAGCATCCGTCAAACGTGAAGCATGGAGGATTGAAATAAAATGAATATTCGCCATCCGTCATTCCCGCGCAGGCGGGAATCCAGTGGCATTCTGTGTGGTCTTCCCCACTCCTGGTGGACACTGCAGTGGATTAGTTGAGGCTTTTTGCGTAGGCCTCTGGGGTTTGGTAGTTCAGTGAACTGTGTAGCCTTTGACGATTATAAAACACTTCGATGTATTCGAACACTGCATTGCG
>JBICHS010000291.1:0-4803 GCA_043101135.1 Phycisphaeraceae bacterium JB051 | reverse complement strand
CCATCAGTCTCGCTCAATCCTTCCCACTGGGTGACGACCTGGCGCATATGAAACGTGTGGCAGGCAAGGCCTCCGAACTGGCAGACTGGGACCAGCAAGCCCAGCGCGTGGAACTGCTCTCAACCGTCACCAGCCAATACATTCAAGCGCTCGTCAACCAACGACGTGTCCAGCAAAGCCAACAGGCGATGGAGCTGGCAACGGCAGTGCGAGACCTGATCCAGAAGCGCGTCGATGCAGGGGTCGCCCCCCAGGTCCAACGCATTCGCGCGGATGTCCAACTGGCTCAGGTGCAACTGGAAGTCCAGCAGGCCCAACGTCAACTCACCGCCAGCTATCAACAATTGGCGCTTTCACTGGGTCAGCAACAAGTCACATTTGACAAAGTGGCTGGCAATCTGGAGCAAATTGGTGTTTTACCCAAAATGGACACCTTTTTGGTACATATCGAGCAACATCCACAGGTCAAACGTTGGGCAACGGAGCTGTCCCTGCGTCAATCCCAACATCAACTTGCCAACGCCATCGCCAGGCAGGATCTGAGTGTCCGATTGGGGGTCAAACATGACAATGACAACAACGACCAGGCGCTGGTGCTTGGTTTGTCCATGCAGCTACCGCTCGGTGATCGCAATCAGGCGCAGCGCCTGAGCACGCGCATCGGTGAGCAGTCAGTAACCCTTGAAAAACGCCAAGCCCTTTTGGCCTTGCTACAGACTCTGGTCATGGCGTATACGCAACTTGCCATCGCATATGACCATGTCAACGCGCTGCGTGACAATGCACTGCCCAAAGCGCAGCAGGCGTTTGATGTCACCCAGAAAGCTTACGAGCAAGGTGATGTCCAGTTCATTGATGTGCTCGATGCTGAGCAGACGCTTTACCAGATTCAAAGTCAGCACCTTGATGCTTTAGCCAACTGGCATCTGGCGCGAGCCTGGATTGAAGGCCTGATCTGCCAAAGCATCGACGAACTTCCCAAGTCTTAATACCAATCAATCCAACCGCAATGGAGATACATCCATGTTTATAAAATTCATTCCAACGACGGCAGTCATCGCAGGCTTACTGCTTTGCCTTGCAACTACCTCATACGCACAACACGACGACCATGATGGTCATGACCACGATCACCCCACGCCCGCGAAAGTTCAGCAGAAGAACAAGCCTGCGGATAACCACGACGACCATAATCATGATGACCATGACCACGACGATCACGATCATGACGCACACGCCAAAGACGAACATGCCGGGCATGATCACGGGCCAGCAAAGTCCGATGCACATGACGACCACGATGGGCACGATGACCATGCCGGTCACGGACATGATGAGCACGAAGACGGCCCGATCAAACTTGATGCCCAGATGCTCAAACGTTTTGACATCCGCACAGCCAAAGCGTCATCAGGCAAGATCGTTCGTTACACCACACTCTCAGGTGAAGTGGTTTTCAATGCCGATCGCATCGCCCATGTCACCACCCCCGTCCCCGGCATTGTCAGCAAAGTGCATGCATCCATGGGCGACTTTGTCACGAAGGGGCAGGTCCTTGCAAGCATCTCCAGTCGCGAGTTGGCAGCACTGCGCAGTGAGTTGTTAGCCACCCGTACACGTTGGGAATTGGCCAAAGAAAATGCGTCCCGTGACCTGCGATTGTTCAATGACAAAGTCGGCACCGAACGTGCCATGCTCGAATCCAAACAAGTTGCCCGTGATGCGCAAATCCAATACGCCCTGGCGGAAAATGCCCTGCATGCACTGGGTTTTACGCACCAACAGATCGAAGCAGTCTCCGATGAACAACACAATCTCAGCCAATATGAACTCACATCGCCCATCACCGGCACGATCACGCAACGTCATTTAACCCTCGGTGAAAACATCGCAACCGACAGCTACGACCCAGCTTTCATCATCGCGGATACCCGCAGCGTCTGGGTGAATCTGGCGGTCTATCAACGTGACCTTGCACTCATCCAACCGGGCCAGCAAGTTGAACTGAAGTTCGGTCATCACCTGCCTGACGCTGCTGGGACCATCGCGTTTATCAGCCCATCGGTTGAGGAGACAACACGCACGGCAACCGCGCGCATGATTCTCCAAAACCCCGATGGTCATTACCGCCCCGGTTTATTTGTCACCGGCAAAGTGCATACCCAATCACGTGAGGCAAACGTTGTCGTCCCCACCGCTGCTGTCGTGGAAGTCGAAAACAAACCGTCCGTGTTCATTCAAACGGATGAAGGCCTTGAAGCGCAGCCGGTGACGATTGGCCAGTCCGATCAGAAGACCGTTGAGATTCTCGACGGGTTAAAGCCCGGACAGGTTTACGTCTCTCACAACGCATTTGCTCTTAAAGCACAGATGCAGAAAGGAGCTTTCGGCCACGCGGGTCATGCTCACTGATCGCGTAATCGTCGGAATTGATTTTGAGCAGTTCAAATCATTAATCACCATCTTCCGTCACTCCCGCGTAGGCGGGAGTCCAGTGAAATTTGCAATTTTCAACTGCATGCCACTGGATTCCCGCCTGCGCGGGAATGACAAAGTCTAAGACGGCATGGGGATTAAGTCCTGGAAACGCTCAAAGTACAGAGCAATCAATTGCGACTGACGAAATACGTGATCGTGTCATACACGCATTGCTGAAGAAAATTGCCATGATAGATAAACTTATTGGATTCGCATTACACAATCGCCTGTTGATGATTGTGCTCGCATTGCTGGTGATGGCAGCGGGATACTGGTCTTATACCAGGCTCCCGGTTGATGCCTTCCCCGACGTTTCGCCCAATCTCGTGCAGGTGTTTACGGTGACCGACGGCCTTGCGCCGGAGGAAATCGAGATGCATGTGACGTATCCCGTCGAAGCTGCCATGACAGGTTTGCCCGGCGTGGAGAAAATCCGCAGCGTCTCGAACTTCGGCTTGTCGGTCGTCAATGTTTACTTCAAAGACGGGATGGATATTTACTTCTGTCGCCAACTGGTCAACGAACGACTCAGTGAAGCGAGACAGCAAATTCCCGAAGGTTTTGGTGAACCGGAAATGGGGCCGATCTCCACGGGGATGGGACTGGTTCTGTTTTACTACCTGCATGACACCACGGGTCAATACAACCTACAGGACCTGCGCACCATGCAGGACTGGATCGTCAAGTTCAATCTGCAAACCGTCCCCGGCGTGACCGAAGTGCTCGGCATCGGCGGCCATGAAAAGCAGTACCAGGTCACCATCGACCCGCAGGCACTTGTCCGCTATGACGTGACGATTCACGATGTGATTGATCGCGTCAAAGCCAACAACCTCAACGTCGGTGCTCAGTTCATTGAGCAAAATGCCGAGGAATTGGTCGTGCGTTCGGTTGGACTAGCCAAGGGCATTGAGGACCTGAAAAAGATTGTCATCAAGACTGTCGACGGGCGTAGTGTGTACCTCGAACAACTGGCGGATATCCAACTGGGCGGCGCCATCCGACGCGGCCTGCAAACGCACAACGGTGAGAACGAAGTCGTCGCAGGCATGGTGGTCAAACTCTATGGCACGAATGCCTCCACCGTCATCAGCAACGTCGAAGCCAAGATTGATGAGATCAATAACGCGCTTCCCCAGGGCGTTGAAATTGTCCCTTATTACCAGCAGAAAAACATCGTCGAGGCCTCCGTCAACACAGTCACGCAGGCTTTGATTCAAGGCATTGTGCTGGTCGCGTTGGTGCTGTTGGTGTTCATGGGTGGGTTCAGGCCGTCGTTGGTCGTTGCCATCGCCATCCCGTTTTCCGTGCTCTTTGCGATGATTGCGATGAAGTACTTTGGCTTCTCTGCCAACCTCATGTCACTGGGCGGACTTGCCATTGCCATCGGCATGATGGTGGACGGGACGATCGTGGTGGTTGAAAACGTTGACCGCCATTTCCGCGAAGGACACGAAGAAGAATCGAAGCTGCATCTTGTTGCCAAGGCATGCAAGGAAGTTGGCCGACCGATCATCTTTGCCATTGCGATCATCATTCTCGTGTTCGTCCCCCTGTTAACGTTGCAGGGCGTCGAAGGCAAGACCTTCCGACCGTTGGCATACACGGTGACGTTAGCCATGCTTGGCTCACTGGTTTTTGCACTCCTGCTTGCGCCGGTGTGCAGTGATCTACTCATGCGCCGTCGCAAAGCCAAGGCAGGCAAGAAAGACAATACCGAACCGATCATTGTCCGGTTACTGCTACTGCCTTACCGCCCGTTGCTCAAGCTGTTTATCAAGGCGCGTGTGTTGGCGGTGTTGCTGGTCATCAGCTTGATTGGCTTGGGTGTGTGGGTGTTCCCACAACTGGGTTCGGAGTTCACGCCGAAGCTGCGCGAAGGGACGATCGTGGTGCGGCTGAGTATGGCACCTTCCATTTCCCTCAACGAATCGCGTAAAAACACGATGATTGTCGAGAAAATGCTCTTGCAGATTCCTCAGGTCAGTGAAGTGACCAGCCGTGTGGGACGTGGTGAAGTCGGGGCACATGCAGACCCCATCAACTCTGCGGAAATGTTTGTCATTCTCAAACCCAAAGACCAATGGCCCAAAGGCACGACGCAGCAGAGCATTGAGGAGTCGATTCGTCATACGGTCGATGACCTGCCGGGGATCCAGGCGAATCTCACGCAGCCGATCGAGATGTCCGTCGACGAATTGCTCGAAGGCATCAAGGCGGAATTGGCGATCAAACTTTTTGGTGATGACCTTGATGTCCTGGTCGAGCAAGCCAATGCCATTGCAAGCGTGGTCGGGCAGGTTCAAGGTGCAACGGATGTGCAGG
>JBICHS010000290.1:0-5058 GCA_043101135.1 Phycisphaeraceae bacterium JB051 | reverse complement strand
GCTCTTCCGATCTATCAGGGCGCCGACGAGAAGCATGTTCTGTACTTCCCAACCTTCACGGTCGTCGAAGATTTTATCCAGCGTGTATCGGCCCCAGAACTCAAACATCTCAGCGACTTCGTCAAGGCGTTTACCTTCACGCTCAATACCAACGTGTCGCCACATGACACTGCGAAGTGACGAACGCACGTCGTGAAGGTCGAGTTCAGAACGCTCGGACAGGCGGATATCGGAGATGATTTTCATCGGCCCCTGCCCTGCATCATCAAACATTTCCTGACAGACATCGCCACAGATTTTCCCGTAGACCAATCCTTCCAGCAGTGAGTTACTGGCTAAACGATTGGCACCATGAAGCCCCGTTGCAGTCACTTCACCGCAGGCATAAAGTCCATGCAGTGAAGTCCGGCCTTGCAGGTCGGTACGAATGCCACCAACCATGTAATGAGCCGAAGGATGAATGGGGATCGGGTCTTTGGCAGGGTCGATCCCGAACTTACCAAGGAAGCGATGAATACCCGGGAAGCGTTTGGCAAATTTCTCAGCTCCAAGATGACGACAATCCAGATACACATGCGTGTGATTGGTCTTTGCCATCTGCGCGAGGATGGCACGGCTGACAATGTCACGCGGTGCCAGCTCTGCCATTTCGTGATACCCGAGCATGAAGCGTTCACCATTGCTGTCGATGAGATACGCACCTTCACCACGGACCGCTTCGGTGATCAGGCTGCGTGCGGCGCCTGCGATGTAAAGCGTGGTCGGGTGAAACTGCATGAACGCCATGTCCTGCAACTGAACACCGGCACGATAGGCAATGGCTAGTCCATCCCCCGTTGCAACGCGCGGGTTGGTGGACTCACGGTAAACCTGTCCTGCGCCGCCTGAAGCCAGAATCGTCGCCTTGGCCCAGATGACCTGCAGGCCGTACTTGGGGTGATGCGTGATCGCACCAAGACATCGTGGCGTACCTGAATCGGTGGTGATCAAATCGAGCACAAAACAGTCGGAAAAGATGCGGATATTTTCATTTTCGCGTACCTTGGCATCGAGCGTATGAGCAAGTTCCTTGCCGGTGGCATCACCGTCGGAATGCAGAATGCGATGAGCCGAGTGACCGCCTTCGCGTCCCAGGGCAGGCCTATCACCGGATTTGTCAAAACGCATGCCCCATTGGATAAGCTCATTAATGCGCGGCGGTGCGTGTTCGACGACCTGCTTGACGACATTGCGATCGCAGAGATCCGCCCCTGCGATAAGTGTATCTTGAATGTGAGATTCGAAGTCATCCACTTCGTCCATCACGGCTGCAACACCGCCTTGTGCGTAGTAGGTGTTACAGTCTTTAAGCTCACCCTTGGAGGCAATGATCACATCACCGTGCTCGGCAGCGGCAATCGCAGCGCGATGTCCAGCAACACCTGTGCCGATCACAAGCACATCGGTGAAGATGTGTGGCAACAAGGCGGAACGAAATGGGATGAGATAGCGCCGTTCGTCGAAGACTGCGTGCATGATTTTAGGGACTAGCGACTAGCGACTAGCGACCAGGGGAAAGACAGTTAATGCGTATTGGCTTTGCCTTACCCCTAATCCCTAATCCCAAATCACAAATCCCACTCCTTCTTACATCTGCCCCTGGAACTTGAATGCCGCTGAAGGCAACGGCACCTTGGAATCGGTGAGTAACTTGCGGAACTCGCCGGGCGGCTGATAACGCAATTCACCCTTGACCGTGTAGGCCGTTTGAGCGGTCACCTGCTCGGTCGTCAGAACCACAATCGAGATGGTCACCGTCTGCTCGCCGTTGGCCGGGACCGTCCGATGATGCAACGTGTTGGCATCCGCCCCACCGTGACCTGTCACGCTCAGATTCATGGATGAACTGACCAGCGGCAGCGGTGTTTTATTGGGATTGCTCACCGTCAAAGTCACATCAAACTTGGCGGCCTCAGCGCTCTGGCTGACCAATTGGATATCGGCTTTTTCAACCTTGATCGGAGAAAGTGACGGTTCCTTGAACGCGTCATAAGCTTTACAACCCGTCAAGATCAACAGGAGCATGCACACGAGCATCCCCCGGGAAACCACATTGCGATCAATCATCTTCACATCCATTTTCATCTGTGTCATATACCTTTTCACACCCATTAAATTGCTTCACTGTTGATCCTGTTTTCCGCAGCAGATCGTTCCAGAACACCACGAACCCCGGGCAACAGAATCAATCCTTCCACAATCATCCATGCTTCAAGAATGAGTGTGAAGATGCCAATGATAATCAAAGGCCAGTTTTTTTGCTCGGCAGCGAGCCAATCCGGCAAAGTTGTCATCAAAGCCCACGCTGGCATCGCCAACATGAACAGCAACGGGATCACCAGGAAAAACACCGGCTTGCCGCGACGCCAGAGGTAAAACATGATCACCAAAAACGCCAAACCGCCGAGCAATTGATTGGTTGCCCCGAACATCGGCCAGAGAATCAAGCCCCCTTTGCCAGCTTGCGCCCACGACCAGACGCCGCCCCCCGGAGGTGCTGCAGCAATGGCAATTCCCAGAATCACCGCGAAAATCGTCGCACCATGCGTGTTCGTCAACCACACCAATGGATTAAGCGACATGCCCCCCTGATACTGACGATGCTCAGGCAAGAACGAACCGGCCAACTCCTGCACCACATAACGCTGCAGGCGGCAGGCGGTGTCCAACGTTGTCCCTGCAAATGAAGCAACCAATACCCCAAGTAGTGCGATGGCAACGTTCTGAGGTATCCCCATGGCCTTGAGAAAATTGGCTGCACCATCGACAAAGGCGCCGACTTTGGCAGCAAGGCCATTGGCTGCTCCCCATGAAGCATAGCGCAGCATCCAGGCTTCCTGCCCCACCAGCGTCTGTCCTGTCTTGGAGACCACCCCCAGGCCGATCCCCGCAACGCAGGCGCAGATGACAATCGTTGCCAGAAAGCCTTCGGTGAGCATGGAACCATAGCCGACCATACGCGCATCAGTCTCGGACTTGAGCTGTTTGGAGCTTGTGCCACTGGAAACCAGGCAGTGAAACCCGCTGATCGCGCCGCATGCAACCGTGATGAACAAAAACGGGAAGATCGCAGGTGCGCCTTGCGGATGGGTATTGACCATCGGTGCGACGACTTGCAAGGCAGGTCGTACCGCGTCCTCACCAACCGGAGCGCCACCGAAAAACGCAGCGACGATCAAGCCAATGACCACCAATGCCAAGGCACTGATAAGTTGCAGTGAGTTGATGTAGTCGCGTGGTTGTAGCAGTAACCAGACGGGTAACACGGATGCGATATAAGAATAAATCAGCAGCACGATCACCCATGTAATCAGAGACCATTGTGACATCGCCATGTTCAGGTCATGCAGGATGCCACGATCGCCGTAGATCACCGCCAGATACATCAAGCCCAATGTAATCAGGGATGGGAAGAATAAACCAAGCCCCTTGCGGTAAAGCAGAAAGCCAATGCCGATTGCAAGTGGAATTTGAATCAGACATGGGAAGATGGATTGGGGATACATCCGAAAGACGGCTGCGATCACCAGCCCGAAAATCGCCAGCACGATGGTCAACGCCATAAACAGGACTAGTAAAAATAGGACTTTGACACGGCCGTTAACCAGCCGCCCTGCGATCTCCCCGACGGTCTTGCCATCGTTTCGCAGACTCACCACCAGTGATCCAAGATCGTGAACAGCGCCAATGAAAATGCTGCCGAACACCACCCAGAGTAATGCGGGCAACCACCCCCAGATCACCGCAATGGCAGGTCCGACAATCGGCCCGGTTCCTGCTATGGAAGTAAAGTGATGACCAAAGACAATGCTCTTGAGCGTGGGGACGTAATCCCTGCCATCCTTGAGTCGTTGAGACGGGCAGGTGGTCTGCGCACAGAGATTGAAAATCTTGCGGCCCAGCCAGCGGCCGTACGTGTGATAGGCGAGGATAAACGCAACGCCTGCACCAAATGCGATCATGAGGGTTTGCATGAGGAACAACCTGGTCGATCGAGTTTAAAAGAGACAAGCACTAAGACAACTGGCATTGTAGCCGAAAGCGGCCTTGATTTTAATCATCCGTTTTTGAAGACTCAGCAAGTAAAGCTGGGAGTTTGAATTCCGACCGCATTTGGCTGCACATCTGCTGAATCTCCTGATGTAGCGATTCCATGGCCTGACTCACCGGCTGATTCAAAACATCCTCAACCCTGCGAGCTTTGCCAAAGGCGATTCCCATGCGGCCAAAGGCTTTGGGCTTTTTGTTCATACGCGGCCAAACATCAAACGCCCCTTCAATGGCAACCGGGATAATCGTTGGCTTGGCGCGTTTCATGAGCATCGCAACGCCGTTGGCAAATTCGCTGACATACCCGTCATAGGTCCGCGAACCTTCTGCAAAAACCAGCAGCGCATCACCGCCCTTGAGAACCTCGATACAGTTCCGCATCGCAGTCAAATCCGACGCTGCCTCCTGATCCACCGGGATCGCCCGCAAGGTCCGAATCAACCAGCCGAAATACCGATTGCGAAACAGCGTCTTGCGGGCCAATGAGATAAAAGGTCTGGGACGTGATCCCACACCAATGATCAGCGGGTCAAGATAAGACTGGTGATTACAGACAAAGAGAATCGGCCCGTCTTTAGGAATGTTGTGCATCCCTTTAATGCGGAACCGATAGAACACCTTGAAATACGTCCAGGCGATGACGTACACAAAATACCAGACACACAACTGCTTGAAGTTCCAATTGCCGGTTTTGTTATCTGTTGAAGATTCAGCCATACAAAACAACTCGTCGATTTATCCGTCAAGACACACCCATTGCGATGGCTCAGTGACCATCTGCGTTTAACATCTCTGAGCAAGTAAGATCAGGAAACACTGGCCAATCGCTGCATCACTGCCTGATACAAATGATCGACCACCTGCTCCAACGACATCTCCGAGGTATCAACTTTGACCGCGTCATCCGGGCAGATCAGTGGCCCATCCTTGCGGGTCGAATCCCTGTGATCTCGCTCAATGATCTGCTCA
>JBICHS010000289.1:0-4676 GCA_043101135.1 Phycisphaeraceae bacterium JB051 | reverse complement strand
GGTACCACCGAGCCAACGTTCGGTGACCCAGTGAATTTGGGTTTCACCGACGTGCTGTTGCAGACACGCACGTGCCTGACGCTTGGTGCCGACGAAGAGAACGTCTTTGCCCGAAGCGACGGTGCGGGTGACAAATTTACGGGCGAGCAGCAGGCCCTTGATGGTGGCACGCACATCGATGATGTGAATCTTGTTGCGCTTGCCGAAAATGTAGGGGGCCATTTTGGGATTCCAGTGGGTGGCACGGTGGCCGAAGTGAATCCCTGCATCGATGAGATCTTTTAC
Source organism: Phycisphaeraceae bacterium JB051 (assembly GCA_043101135.1). Lineage (GTDB taxonomy): Bacteria > Planctomycetota > Phycisphaerae > Phycisphaerales > Phycisphaeraceae > UBA7800. The sequence continues at coordinate 4,391 of JBICHS010000289.1, read as the reverse complement.
CAGTGAAGCCATTTTTTCCTTGCTCCTGAGCTGTGGAGGCAGCGGCACCAGCGTTGCGAGAGCTACGATTCACGGTGAAAAGCCTGGAAAATCAGGAGCGATTCACAGTGTCCGCCATTGAAAATCAGGGCGGAAGTCACAACACCTTAAGGGCGCTTGTTACTGTCAAAAACAAATGCCGTCCTTTTCAAAGGCCGGCATCCGATATACAAAGGTGTCTAAAGGCCCAATGCCATATAGACATCGACTCCACGTAGCCCACCAGAGTCGATTCGCACATTGTAACAGGACATCAACTGCCTGCAAGTGGAATCGGGGAGTAGAAGACGATTTTGCCCCCAGTCCCGATTTTTTAACTCTCAAACCGCTTGCAGTTTAGCACGGATGAGGCAGGGAGGAGTGAATAGGGAATAGGCAGTAGGCAGTAGGCAAAGGCACGCAAGCGATCTTTAACCGTGAATATAAAAATGGTCATTTATCTGTCTTGACCTACTCCCTGATCACTATTCCCTACTCCCTTATAACACCGAAATTCATATTCGCTCTTTGTTTATCCGATGGTAACTCTATAATAGCCTCAACGGCATAAAACCAAGGACGATTGTCTATGGCCTATCCGCCTCCTCCTCCATCTCAGCACACCGGCGTCAATGTCGGGATGTCCGGCCTCTCGGCCTCCGGCCAATCCGGGGTCTCCAGTGCCATGACCGCAGCAGACGGGCGGACCCGCTTTACCAGTGAAGAGTTGGCCATCGTGCTGTCCTATTTCGACATTGGGATCATCGAAGCCATCCAGGAATTCCCGCGCGGTTCACGCAAAGCCCCCAAGCTGCTGATCCGGGCCCAGAAGGGCTTGTTCCTGCTCAAGCGTCGGGCGCGGGGTAAGGATGACCCATTCAAAGTCGCATTCTGTCATCAGTTACAGCTGTATCTGGCATCCAAGCAATTCCCGCTGCCGCATCTCATTGGCACCACCAATGACAACAATTCCATGCTCCAGTGGCGGCATAACATCTACGAACTCTTCGAATACATCAAAGGTATCAGCTACGACAACTCGCTCGAAGCCACCGGTGATTCAGGCAAGACGCTGGCGATCTTCCATAAGCTCCTGGCAGACTTCCAGCCCGAATATGAACCGGCTATGGGCTCCTACCACGCCTCACGATCCGTAGCGGTTTCCTTTGAGCGTATCCCCCAGGCATTGCACAAGAATGACCCGGAATTCGAGCGTGCTTCCAAGCAGCAAATACTGGATCTGGCCAACTTTGTGAAAACGGCCTACAACGAAGCAGCCATGAAGGTCAACGAAATGGGCCTGCCCGATTGGCCGATGCAGATTGTCCATAGTGACTGGCACCCGGGGAATATGCTCTTTCGTGGTCCGAAGGTCGTGGCGGTGATCGACTATGATGCTGCCCGCATCCAGCAGCGTATCACGGATATTGCCAACGGCGCGTTGCAGTTTTCCATCATTGGTGGCGGTGACGATCCATTGCAGTGGCCGGACAATCTTGACGAAGCTCGCTTCAAGCGGTTTTTACGGGCATATGACTCGGTTCCCAACTGTGTCCTGTCACGTGCCGAACTGCGTACCATTCCCTGGCTGATGATCGAAGCTCTGATTGCAGAAAGTGTGATTCCCATCGCCCAGACCGGCCAGTTTGCACGCATGGAGGGGTTGAGCTTCCTGCTGATGGTCGAACGCAAAGTCCGTTGGCTTCAGGAACACGCCCAACGCCTGTCCGAAATTCTTGATAGCTGATGACGGAATACCGAGTCAAGATGACTCGGCTATATAGCCCGGTTATCTTGGCCGGGTATTCTGTATTCCTTTCGCTAACCCATTGCAATTTTCATTGGTATCCGTGATATCCGTGTTATAATCACGCAATAGGGTGTCACGGGGGTTGCAAATTGCCGATCAATTGAGGGTGTCGGCGGCGCTTGCAACGCTTCGACTGCATTTTGCAGACTATTCAAGATTTGGGTGCTCAGGAAAGACAATGATTCCGGGTGTGCAAATGGTGTTATGCCTGGCAGTGCTGACCCAGACGGGTGAGCTGTCCCTGTCATCGCGCTTAGGCCAGCTGGATCACGCGGAGTATGCCATTCGCCAGCAGGCGACTGAGCAGTTGATGCAGGAAGTTCAACTCACTGACGAACAACTCAACGAACTTTACCAGCAGGCCAAGACACCTGAGCAGCGATACCGACTTGAGGAAATTGCCTTGCATCGCTGTCTTAAAGCATGGATCAGCCAAGTCAAGAATTACAGCAATCAACCCGGTTCCATTGGCATTCATCTATCCGAAGTCAAACCGATTTCTCAACCGCTGCTTGAGTCCGGCGGGGTGATGGTTCAGGATACGCTGCCGGGCATGCCTGCCCATGAGGTGTTGCGTGCTGGTGATGTGATTGTTGAAGTGAATCAGCAGCCACTCGTTGCAGCCTCTGATAAGCTGGGAGTGGATAGCACCTTTAAGAATCTGATTCAGGCTCATCGTGCAGGCACCACGATCGAGTTTAAAGTCATCCGTGACAAACAACCCATCATTGTTTCATTGCCGACCGCGCCGGCACCGGCTCTGGGTAAACTCTATGACTCCAAACGCGTGGGCTCGCAATCTTCGATCACGCTTTCCAAACTCGCTCGGGACCTTTGGCAAAAACGCATGGTTGAACTCTTCAAGCAACCCCAACCGCAAAATGTCAAAGACAGTGAACTCTCGCTCAACCCCATCTCCATTCAGTGGCATGCCAACGCCTCCCAATAATTGTCTTAAATCTCTTTGCCATTGCTGAAGCTGACAAATGTCAGTTTTTTTTAGGCATTGTCAGAATCGTTTACACCATAGGTCTGATAATCATTCGCCCCAGCAGGCGATAACTCTGAGATTATGCTTCATGTGCGGTTTTGTCGGCTCAAGTCAGAATCAGGGCATTTTTTTTGACGTTTGCATTTGCATCTGCAAATCCCAAATCGTTTGGTTTAAGCAACAGGGCAAGTAGTAAGCAGTAACCCACTCTTTGGAGGCAACGTCATGAAATCTTTCGCTCAATTCGCCGCATGGGCATTCGTCGCTGGCATCATCCTCTTTGCCGCACTCAACCCGACTTCCGGCGTGATCTTCCAAAGCCCCGGTGCCGCGATCGGCCTGGGTTTGATCGGTCTTGGTATGTGCATGGAAGCCCGCAAGAAACAACTCGCGCAGCAGGCCCAAAAAGCTCAGACCGTTGAAGTTCGCAAGTAAGAACCAACCTCGCTCCCAAACGTTTCCGATGTGAAATGATGATTGTTGATTGATGGAAAAAGCACACTCGTTTGAGTGTGCTTTTTTCGTGGTATTTTTAGTTGGTTCAAAGCTAGTGGTCCGTTGCAGCTAATTTGTTGCGTTTGAGACCCGGCCAAGATGGCCGGGCTATGTCAATATAGCCGAGCCATCTTGGCTCGGTTGCCTTGGAACGATACCCTTCAAAACAGATGCAATGGAACACTAGAGCAATGCAAACCATTAAACGCGACCTTCCGTCACTCCCTCGCAGGCGGGAGTCCAGTGGAACTTGCAATTTTCTACTGCATACCACTGGATTCCCGCCTGCGCGGGAAGTACGTAATCACAGACGCAATGGAGAATAATGATTTGAACTGCTCTAACTGCACTGTGTGATGCTGATCCGTGAACTTACTTCGATTCAAGCAACGCTTTGAGTTTGGCCGACAGGTTTTCTGCCATGCGGCGCATGCCCCAGTCGGAGGGGTGAATCATGTCGTGGGTGAGGCATTGGACGGCGTCGAGAATCTCCGGTCCTTCGATCAAATGAAGATTGGCTTTGCCGGAAGCTGCAACTTCTTCACGCAGAATCTGGCGGAAGGCTTGTGTCTTTTTGGCGTTGTCAGAATCGGGCGCATCACAGAAATCGTGACTATGCTGAAAAAGCGTGATACAGGCGATGGGTTTATCGGGATGCGCTTGGGCGACTTTGTTAATGCCGTACTTCACGCGCTGGCGGAATTCGTCGTTTTCAAAACCGAGCATGTTTACCGACAGGCTCAGGGTGGCAATGTCCCAGTCATCACGTGAGGCGATGTAGTCAAACATTTGCGGTTCCGCGTGGCAGGAGCCTGACATGCCAAGGTTGATCAGATCCGCACCAAGCAGTTGAGCGGTCTGTGCTGCATAACACAGATGCGGCTTGGTGGAGCAACCGCCTTCGGTGATCGACGTGCCGTAGGCAAGGTATCGCAGTGACGGCATTTCCTCGGGCTTGGGCGCACGCAGATTCTTGCCTTCGATTTTGTAGACCACGATTTCCTGACGCGGGAACAGCAGGCGGATGACGTTGGGGGACCAGGGATCATTTTCCAAAAACTGTTTGTTGACTGTGGT
>JBICHS010000288.1:0-5446 GCA_043101135.1 Phycisphaeraceae bacterium JB051 | reverse complement strand
CACGTGCCTACGATGATTACAAACGCGAAAAACTTCCTGTCCAGGTCACCGGCTACCACCAGGCGCAAACTTTCTCACAATGGAAAGCGATGGTGCTTCGAGCCAATCTGACTGCTGATGCGATGCTGGTGACGTTGTACCACACGATCAAACGAACCAGCCAGGATGACACAAGCATGTCGCCGGAAGAGGTGATGAAATGGACGGTACAACACAGCAAAGTGCCGATCCTCGGACTTTACCCCTTTGCGGTTCGTGATGGCGCGGTGATGGGCATTTGCTCCAGTGGCAAAGAGCATGGCTACCTGGCTGCGATCACGGCGATGGACATGATTAAAACCGGTCGTTCGGCGTTGCGGTATCCGATCAACAGCTCGGTCGAAGGTAAGATCATGTTCAACCTCCAAAGCGCCCGGCAGCATCACATCGCCATCCCTGACCACCTGCAGCAGATGGCCATCCTCATTCACGCTGTCAACAAATCCGGTATGACTGCCGAGGCGATGTCAGAGTAAACGCAAACAACAAGCCCTCAGCCATGTCTCTGAGTTGCCAGGTCCAAAAGGTGGTGCAGGTATCAATCGTGAACGTCAACGATCTGGGCAGTCATGGTATCCAGATCCAACACGGCCACCGTGCAGCGATCGGTCACCCAGCCGCAGCATTCACCGGGATTCAGAAACAGCTTACCGCCCTTGAGTTCGTTGACGATTTGGTGGGTGTGACCTGAGATGATCACATCGGCCCACTCGATTTCCTCAGGACTCAGCCAATCAATGTAGTGATTCATCGCCAGCTTGCGCCCGCCAAGTTCGACACGAACGGTCCCGTCCATAATGTCAGGCAAGACGTTTTTGAGCCCGGCTTTTTCACCGTCATTGTTGCCATAGCAGCAGTAAAGTGGGACTGAAAGAACTTGGGGAGCAATGATCTTGGCGGCAAAAGGCGCGATGTAATCGCCAGCATGAAAGATGGCTTCAACTTTCATACGCTCGAACATAGCCACCGCCCGTCGAAATGTGGGCAGTCGATCATGGGTATCTGAAATCACCCCAATCTTCATAAGTGCTTTAAATGATAACGACTTTTTAACCGACTGCTAGCTCCTGAGACAAAAAAGTGAACAAAATTCTCCACCGCATGTCCACCCTCAACCACGCGACATGGCCACATTCACACCTTCGAGAGACAAAAATGCATGTTGCATCTGATTCAGGACATTCCCCTAATCCAGCGTCGTTACGTCAAAGTCCACCGCTTAAACACCCGAAATATGGAAAGCGGGATTCCATAAACTGGGTTTTCGGACGTTGACAGATATACTATTGTTTAAGGCAGTTATCCGGACGAAAACGCGACAGGTAGACATACATGGTTAATCACGGTGGCAAACAATGGGTCGATGTGACGATTGATCCAGCAATCCATGTGGCCCCCCAACCACTCACCGATCCCACGCCCGAACCCAACACCTCGACGCAAGTGCCGTATGACCGTGCGCAAAGGCGCATCGAAAAATACATGACTGTGGGACTGGTCAGCACCTTGATCATCATCCTGACGGCGGTTGTTGTGAGTACGATGATCTCACATAACCGCAAGGTTGAAGAGAACCATTTCAAACTGCTCAAATCCCAACTCCAGGCTGAGATCATTCGCCGTGTCGGTGTCTACCGGTATGGCCTGATGGGAACGCGCAGCGTCTTTGCAGCAAGTAATCATGTCGACCGTGTTGAATTCCGCAAGCTGGTCAAGTCGCGTGAACTGAATACTGAGTTCCCTGCAGCAACGGGCATTGGTTACATCCATCATGTTCCCAGCGCAAAGCTGGACACTTTCATTGAAGCGGCACGTCAGGATAATTACCCCCAGTTCAAGATCAGACAGCTTGACAAACTAACCAAACACCCGGACTACATGATCATCAAGTACATCGAACCGGTTGAACGCAACCACCAGGCTGTGGGCCTTGATATTGGTTCGGAAACCAATCGTCGCGAAGCTGCCACGCACGCCATGCTCACCGGGCAAGTCAGCATCACCCGACACATCACACTGGTCCAGGCGATGACCGAGGGTGCGGGCTTCCTGATTCTCTTGCCGGTCTATGATTCAGACGCGTTCCCTCAATCCGTGGTTGAACGCCGCCATCACATTCAAGGCTGGGTCTACATGACCATTCTGGCAGAACGCCTTTTTTCAGGTGTGACCAAGAGTTTGAACAATGAACTGCAGTTCACGGTATATGACGACAAGACATTGAATATGTCCCAACTTCTCTACGACGGTTTGAATGAACGCTCTGTGAATCACAGCCATCACTCCCATGACGGCGATCAAGCCATAAGCCAAGCAAAAGAAAATACGTCGGCTTCGGGCACAAACCCAATCACAGAGAACGCAACACCAAACGCAAACGCCCCGCGATCTGCCCTGAATGATCAGCCGCAGTATTCGGATCTGGAGACAATCCAAATCGGTGGGCGTGATTGGTATATCCGAATTGAGCCAGGTGATAATTTTGCATACGTCTCCAACGCCAACGCGTGGTGGGCAGGGATCAGTGGCGTTGTCCTGATGGTGCTCGTGGGCATGTTGCTGCATGTCCAGAACAATGCCACCGTCCGCGCCCGTGAAATGGCAGATGACATGACCGTCGATCTGCAAAAGAGCATGCAAAACCAGAAGGCTGCCATGCAACAGGCTCAGAAAGCCATGCTCAGCGCCGAGAAAGCCAACCAACACAAAAGTGAATTTCTGGCCACCATGAGTCATGAAATCCGCACGCCACTCAACGGCATTCTGGGGATGGCCAGTGTGCTCGGGCAAAGCGATCTTTCAACCGATCAGCGAAATCATCTGAACACCATCATCAACAGCTCCGACTCCCTGCTGACCATCATCAATGATATTCTCGACTTCTCGAAAATCGAAGCAGGTAAACTCGAGCTTGAACAGATTATCTGCTCGCCAAGACAAATCGCAGAGGGTGTGATTGAACTGATTCGCCCTATGACCGAGCAGAAAAATCTTGAGCTCGATCTGGAAATGGATCACGACACGCCCAAGTACATCCTCGGTGATCCGGTACGCCTGAGGCAGGTGATGTTAAACCTGCTCAACAATGCCACCAAGTTCACGGACAAAGGCGCCATCAAACTCCAGGTGAGTGTGCGAAAACTCGCCAAGACAAATTGCACCCTGCTCTGCTGTATTCGTGACACGGGGATGGGCATCGAGGAAGCAACACGTCTGAAACTATTTGAAAAATTCAGCCAGGCGGACTCCTCCACCACGCGCAAACATGGCGGTACAGGGCTTGGGCTTGCCATCTGCAAAAGCCTTGTTGAACTGATGGACGGCCAGATCGGCATTGAAAGTCAGGTCGGCCAGGGCTCAAACTTCTGGTTCACAGTGCAATGTCCTTTGCCCGATGAACAACAGATCAAAGATGCCGACGAACAACTGCACACACTCTATGCAGCCCCCAAGATGACACTGCAAAACTACAACATCCTTGTCGTTGACGACAACCCGATCAACCGCATGGTTGCAAGTAAAATGCTGCAGATGCTCAAAGCCAACGTGACGTTAGCCGAAGGTGCAGACGATGCCTTTGACAAATCCCGTTCAACCGAATTTCACCTGGTTCTCATGGATTGTCAGATGCCTGATATTGACGGGTATGAAGCCACGCACATGCTGCGCAACGTGTGTGACCGTCATGCCACGCCTGGCAATGTCCCGATCATTGCCTTGACCGCCAACGCCTTGCCACAGGATCGCCAGAAATGCATCGATGCGGGGATGAATGACTTTATAACCAAGCCGCTTAAGCTCGATGTGCTACAGAAAACGCTAGAGAAGTGGCTGCCCAAACTACAAAATCAAACCGCCTGATCGACTGTTGTATTTTCAATCACGAACGCAGCGACTAGAATGATCCTCCTTGCAATACCTATTCAGGAGATCATTGGTCCATGCAACTCGATAAATGGAATGTTCCCATCACCGTCAATGGCGACCTCAAGTCCTTCGAATTGCAAAGTAACCTGCAATGTCTGGAACCGGGCCTCTGCTTTTATCACATCACCTTGCAGTCAACGCAGGCTCACACCCCGCCGGATATCACACTCAAATGGGATTGGCCCGGCACGCAAACGTTGGCGCTGTGGCATCCGACTCAAGGACCCAGGCACAACCTATCACCCATCTGGGGCGGACCACCGTTGGAAAGTCGTTCGGCGTCCAGCGCACCGGTCGTCTCGGCGTACCATCTTGATGGGACCAACCGCCTGACCTTCGCCTGCGATGACGCGCTGCATCCAGTGGGAATCAAAATCGGTGTCATTGAAGAAACCGGCTGCATGGGCTGTGAACTCATCCCCTTCCGTGGTGTCCGAAATGCGCAGCAACAATTCTCGTTCACGCTCCGATTGGATGTCCGTCATATCACATTGACCCAAGCCCTCTGCGACACCGCTGAATGGTGGGAGTGCATGGACGGCTATCAACCGTTGGATGTCCCGGATGCGGGTTTACTGCCGATGTATTCAACGTGGTACAGCTACCACCAATCCGTCGACAGTGCTTCGATCGAAAACGAATGCAAGCTTGCTTATGACATGGGCTGTCGCGCGGTCATCATGGATGACGGTTGGCAAACCAACGACACCCAACGCGGCTATGCCTACACCGGTGACTGGCAACCCCAACGACTCACCGACATCAAGGAACATGTCCAACGCGTTCACGACATGGGCATGAAGTACATCCTCTGGTACTCCGTCCCCTTCGTCGGCTATGAAAGCGAAAACTACGATCGCTTCAAAGGCATGTATCTCTACGATCAGGATCGCTCCAAAGCATCCGTTCTTGACCCACGTTACCCGCAGGTCCGTGAGTTTCTGATTCAGACGTATCTTGATGCCATGCGCAAATGGGAGCTGGATGGTTTTAAACTCGACTTTGTCGACAGCTTCCGTGCTCCGGAAACTGAGCACCCTGACGCCAAACCAGGCCGTGACATGGAGGATGTTTACGAAGCGGTTGACGTGCTGCTCAAAGACGTGGTCTATTCACTCAAGGCTGCGAATCCTGAAATCCTCATCGAGTTCCGCCAATCCTACATCGGCCCGTTGATGCGGTCCTATGGCAACCTCTTCCGTGCAGGCGATTGCCCGATGGACCCGGTGACCAACCGTGTGCAGACACTGAACCTGCGTCTGCTTTCACGCGGGACGGCTGTGCATAGCGACATGTTCATGTGGCATCCCGATGAGTCGGTGGAAGCCGCTGCGTTGCAGTTGCTCAACGTGTTCTTCAGCGTGCCACAGGTGTCAGTCAAACTCGCAAACATTTCAGACGCCCAGCGCACCATGCTCAAGCATTACCTGGGGCTGTGGATCAAACTCCGCGACACACTCATGCATGGCAAACTCCGACT
>JBICHS010000287.1:0-6390 GCA_043101135.1 Phycisphaeraceae bacterium JB051 | reverse complement strand
ACGTACAAATCGCGCTCATCGCTGACCTCCTTGTCATGATGATGAAAAAACGCCAAAAAACAAAAGCATGCTCAATAATCTATCGAACAAAAGGCGTAAACAAATCAAATAATTGTGTATAAGGGAAAGGTGACACACCGCGGCTCGCCTGAGTGGTGACGGCGCATGACAAAGCCGTGATGCTCCTGCGTCACGGGTTGCCTTGTGTGATTTGAATCAATATCAACCTGTACCACAGGCGTGGTACGGCTTTGTTTGACGCGTTGCGATTTAGTGCGGGTGTTCCTTGACGGCATTGCGGTTCCATGCCGGGACCTGCACTTCGATATCGCCGTCTTGTTCCACGACACACTGACAGCTCAGGCGGCTGTTGTCCTGGAGGCCGGGGGCTTCTTCCACGCGATCCAGTTCGTCATCGTCGGCTTCGCTGATGCAGTCTTCACCCTTGTTGATGTAGACGTGACAGGTTGAGCATGCGGTGACACCGCCGCAGGCATGTTCAATGCCGATGCCTGCGTCCAAAGCGGCGCCGAGGATCGAATCGCCCAGACGGACTTTGACTTCGACTTCTTTTTCTTCCTGGCCCAGGGGATGGGGATCTTCCAGAATGAATTTGACCTTGACGCTCGGTTCATCTTCCAGTGGCTTGGGACGATTCAGACTCATGGCTGTTACAACCTCGTGGTTTGGTGTTTGTGTATCAATCTCAGATAGAACGATTCTAAACGACTTTGGCCGTTTCGTGTAGTCGCGTCGGGTAAATCGGTGGAGAAATGCGACAGCCTCATGCACACGTTTGTCTGATAATGCGTATTTGCCGTTCAATTGTCGGTTATTATCGGAATAAAGCGCGTGGAATTCGGCCAAAAGCGCAAAATAATCCCCACGACTGTCTGCACTGACGGTAAAATGTCACGATTAAATGTCGGAGGGGAAAAGTGCAAACCAGAGGGGTCTGGCGGTTTAAAAGGCATGTCCGACGCACAGCAGGCAAATCAAGCTGATCCATTTGTTGCCCAGGACGCCAGTTCGCTGAGGCGAGTGTTGGTGCTCATGCGCCCATACTTCGTCAAGCTCGGGTTCGTCTTCCTGGTCATGATCGCGCTGACCGGGGTAAACCTCACACCGCCGTACTTCATCAAATTGCTCTTTAATGATGTCTTCCCCAGCGATGTGAATCCTGATGGCAATGCCAAGCTTCTCTGGCTGATTCTCTTTGGGTTGATTTTCATCTTCGGTGCCCGCAACGGTCTGTTCTTCCACTTCAAATACTCCGTGGTGCAGATTGGGGAGAACTTCTGCTTCACACTGCGTAACAAACTCTTTGAACACCTTCAGCAGCTCAACCTCAGCTTCTTCCGTCAGCACAACGCCGGCAAGATTTCCAGCAAGGTGATGAACGACAGCTATGTCATCCAGCAGTTCATTCAGGATGACCTGCCCAAGCTGCTTCAGGCTGTGTTCATGTTCCTGTGTATTCTGGTGATCATCTTCATGGTCAATTGGCCGTTGGCTTTGGTGAGTACGATCGTCCTGCCGATTCACCTGCTGGTGTACTACCGATTCAAAGCACCGATCAAGCGCACGGGTAAGGATGCCTCGGAACAACTCTCAATCGTGCATGGCAATCTCATCGAAAAGTTCCTCGGTGCCGAAGTCGTCAAAGGCTTTGCCGGTCAGGAACGTGAGAATGAAGCGTTTGTCCGTGCGATTGATATCTCGCGCAAGAGCCAGCTCAAATCCAAGACGTATATCGTGTTTCAGAAAATTGCCACCGACTTGCTGGTGGGGATTGGCACGGTCGCGCTCATCGGCTTTGGCGCTTACCAGGTTCTGAAAAAAGAAAACCCAATGCGGCCGGGCGACTTTATCATGTTCTTCACCTATGTCCGCATGCTTTACCCGACGGTCATTGACCTGATGGGGGGGCTGGCCAAGTTCACCCGCGCCAGTGCGTCGGTCGACCGCGTGTTTGAAATGCTCGACATTGATGAGCTGGAAACCACGCCCACCCGTCAGCTGCTCAAGCCGGAGATTCGCGGGCATGTGCAGTTTAAGAACGTCGGCTTTTCCTACGGTGATGGAACCGATGTCCTCAAGGATATCAGCTTCAAGGTCCGCCCCGGTCAGGTGTGCGCGATCGTCGGTGCTTCGGGTGCTGGCAAGAGTACGCTCGTGGGTCTGGTCCCCAAGTTCCACGACGCCACCGCCGGCCGCATTGAGATTGATGGCCTGGATATCCGCGATATCGACATCAATCATCTGCGTCAGCACATGGGCATCGTCTTCCAGGAATGCTTCCTGTTTAACTCCTCGGTGCTTGAAAATCTCCGCTATGCCCGTCCCGATGCTTCGATGCAACAGATCATTGACGTTGCTCAGCGAACCGGTGCGCATGACTTTATCCAGCGCTTACCCAACGGCTATGACACCATTCTCGGTGAAAAAGGCATCACACTTTCGCGTGGTGAAAAACAGCGTATCACCCTCACCCGAGCCATGCTCAATAACCCGCAGGTCTTGATCCTCGACGAAGCCACCGCATCCATCGACGCGGCGTCCGAGGCTCAGATTGTTCCGGCTATTCTCCAGTTCATGCACGGCAAGACCACACTCATGATCACGCATCGTCCCGAATTGCTTCGGCATGCAGATATGGTGGTGCATCTGGACAACGGTCACGTCAGTTACCAAGGACCACCTCAAATGTTCACACATCAGGATTTCCAATCCAGACTCACGGACGCTTTTGATCCTTCCGCGGCTTTGCAAACGCATCAGCCCCCGAGCACGCCGTCGCCTGAGGCTCCCACTGTCGAACCGGACCTCAAAAAGGAAGATGCCCAACGTGATGACACCGCGTCAAGTTCAGGGTCCTGGCATGCGATGCGCATGATTGCCTGGCTGGCGGTCTTCCTGGGTACACTTTGCTTTGGCAGTCTGAATCACACTGTCATGGCTCAGGGGGGCTCGCCCAACGCCATCTTCGAACCCATGGTCGACATGAATGACCTGGAAGCTGCAGAGCTTCTGGACGTGGTCGAATCTCGCTTAACGGCGCAGGGCTATTTCGGTCGCGTCACGGCAGCGTTGCGTAAGCGTATGCCGTCTCTGGAAGGTTATCGCCAGGTCCGCATGATGGCCAAGACCGATGACAAAGGCGTGCATCTGGTGCAGTTGGGGTACAAGGTTTTCAAGAGTCAGCCGCTGCATTTGTGGATTGCAGGTGCGACCATTAACAAGGAAGACAAACTCGTTGCGATGGATTTAACGGGCTTGAAAAAGACGCTTGAAGAATCACGCAAGAGCATGGACGCCCGTCAAAAGGCATTGAAAATATCTGATCTGACGATCGATAAGATCACGCTTAGTTACATTGAACCTGATCGCTGTATGGCCATGCTCAAGACGCTTGGTTATCAGGTTGTCGAATACAAAAACGGTGGCAAAGGGCCCGGCGGTTATCAGGGCATTGAACCGATTGCCAAAAAAATCGACCCTAAAAATCTACCTGTGGTTGTGGCGGTTCCCGGGACGGATGCTACGGGCTTGGTAGGTGGTTCCAAGGCACATGGCGGGCAGTTCGGCCTGACCATGACCCCCAGTATTGCTTCGGACTTGAAAGATCATACGTCTGCTGCACCGTTGATGGAACTGATGGTACTCTCCGATGCCTCGCGACCTGAGCAGCATGCCCGTCTACTGGAATTGATTCAAAACACCATTGATGTCCCTGCCCGTCAGATTCTCATCGAAGCGATGGTGCTTGAAGTTTCCAAGACCTCATTGGATCAATTGGGTGTCGAATGGGATTTACGTTCACCTCGCAACGCGGTTGGCGGCTTGACGGTGGGGCGATTGCCGTTGTTTGCCACCAATGATACCCCTGCCATTGACCTGCAGCTCAATGATATTTTTGGTGAATTCAATGTTCGACTTCAAGCCTTGGTCACCGAAGGCAAAGCCAAGATTCTTTCACGCCCCAGCATTCTGACACTGGATAATCGTCAGGCATCGATTCGTGTTGGCGAGGAAATTCCCGTTGCAACCAGCGTCTCGGGTAACTCCTCCAGTGATAAAATCAGCTTCAACTTCAAGTACATTCCCATTGGGATTCTGCTTAACGTCAGGCCACGCATCACCTCCGATGGTGAAAACGTGTCCCTGCAAATTGATGGCATTGTTTCTTCGGAAGTTCCCGGCGCGGATCTTGAATTGCTTGATGTGAGTACCAATCAGGTGCTCGCACGTGCCCCGCAAATTTCAACGCGACGTGTGCAGACCTACTCCCGCGTGGCCAACAACACGCCGTTTATCATCGGTGGCCTGGTTGCTCAGGATGATGTCGAAGAACAAAGTAAGGCTCCCATTCTTGGTGACCTGCCTTTGCTTGGTGGGCTCTTCCGTAGTACTTCCAAGGATCGTCTTAAGCGTGAAGTGATCATCGTCATCACGCCTTACGTGTTGGCCACCGACGAGTATGCCGGCCGAAACATGCCCAAGGATGAAGACTCCTTTGATAGCTTTGGCAATGAACTGTTCCGTGATGCTTATCGCATTCGTAGTGAAGATGTTTTCGACCTCACTTTCCTGCACGAAAACCTCGGGCTCAAACGCTTGCAATCACTGGCTGATCAGGCGGTCTCCAAGAACGCTTCGTTGGCAAGCATGTATCCTTTTGATCGCTTCTCGCGCAAACGCATTCCCGGTGAGCGCATCATTGTCTACCGTCAGATTTACGAAGTAGCCAAGCGCCGTCGCATTCAGGATCAGATCAGTATCCAACGCCTGATCAGTTTCGAGCCACAGACCGACCCGGATAAGGCGCAGATGGACGTTTCCTTCCTCTGGCCGATGATGCATAAGCTCCTGGAGTTGCCCAAGCCTGCACGACCGGAAAAGGGTGATACCGAAGACCCCGATTACGGGCTACTGTTCAAGGCATTGGGCGATCGTGCGTTGGCATTGACCTGGACGGTTCGTCGGTACGCGCGCAATAGTGATGAACTTTTAGCCCAACCGGTGCCCCAGATCCAACTCGTTGACTGCCCGGATCGCAATACATGGTCGAACCTGCTTTGGGAAATGAATCAACCCAACAAGGAAGGTCAGCAGCAGTACACGATTTTGATCCAGCATCCCCGTGACCTGATCCGACTCAAGCGTGCGATTGTCATCAAGCAGGCTGTGAATCTCAATGCCAAGGAGACGGATCTGACACTCAAGAATTTCTCCGTTGGCCGACTGCTTCTGATGCCGATGGTCAAGCGGGATAAGGTGTATTTGATTGACGATCAGGTCGCCCGATACTTCTTCTATTCAGAGTTGTACTATCCTGCCGAGCGCAGCGAGCTACAGCGTGAAGCCGAAGCGTAGAAGAATATCCTGCGCGATGGTGCGCTGGGACGCCTGCTCGATGACCCGACACAGATCGACCGTCCAGCGGAATGGACCCCGGGTAAGTAAGTCTCATCAAGTGAATCAAAAAATGATCATGTCGCCTTGCCGACAAGGTTGGTTTACTGACAAAACAACGCCTGACGCTCTACACTGCAAAACACCACCAGCCTTGAAATAAAGCCCTGGGGTTAAAACCCCCGGGACCATGCGTTCACTGAGTTGCAGATCACTGCACCAAATTATCCAACACCTCAATGTCTGTCACGCTATCCGTCTTCTTGATGAACGTGATCTTGCGCGGTCGCGGGTCGGTGAGTGTGTTGCCGGTGATTTTCACTTTACGCACGTTGTCCATCATGATCGCTGCATGTGAAACGTCCGGGTCCAGTGGCGTGTTCATGGAGCTGGTGAAGGTGTTGTTGGTGATCAAGACATCATGTGCATTGTTGAGATTGATGCCTGCTTTACGGATGTTTTTGAACGTGTTGTTTTCAATGAGCACGCGGCCGATGAGTTGTTGTTGGCCGGGCTGTTGATCCCATGTCTTGGAGCCCAGATACAAATTGCCATAGGCTTGCTTGGCATGATACGCAAAGGGGCCGAAGTCACAATTGATGAATGTGTTGTTACGGATGATCAGATCACCGGTGAGTAAGCCCTCTGCATCGTTGATGCCCCGGTTGTGATTGAGGATGGATAAGCCCGGGCCACTGAGTTGATCAAAGGTGTTGCCTTCGATAATGCCATACCCGCCCATGATGATGCAGTGACGTTGACCGACGCGGAAGGTATTGTTGCGCAGCACGAAATTGCGTGAAAGGTTATGGCTGCTAAACGCGACATCACCGTTGTCATGACGCGGGTGTTTTGCATCATTGATAAGCAGTTTGGGTAACTTGCCATCGACGGTGACTTTCACCGTTTTGTCGATGTCGGTCACATCGGTGATGGTGTACGTGCCCAGGATCACACCGGTGCGTTGACGCAGCA
>JBICHS010000286.1:0-2875 GCA_043101135.1 Phycisphaeraceae bacterium JB051 | reverse complement strand
GATGTCCTGCTAATTGTGATACTGATCCTGATTGCGAAGCTGTTAGGGTTCATTGGTGTCGCTACCGATTGCTCGAAGCGTTGCCACCTGGTCCGGCGTGATGGAGTTAGAGTAGAGCTCCTTGCGAATCGTGTAGGGTTTACGAATGCCTTCACGGACAAATTCACCACCAGCCGTCGCACCAAACGCCAAAGCCATCAGCAAGGTCGCGGTCGCACCGTTGATGTAGAGTCGTTGCATGAACAAGCCGACAACCGCGTAGCCACCGATGAGAATCGTAGCCCCAATGGAGATATTGGCGAACATCGTCATCGCAGCCGACCCGCCCATCACCCAACTGCGACTGTCCGCAGGAATCACTGCCAGAAACCACAGGCCAAACACCGGCATGAGCACGATCGTCACCATGAAATGGGCACAGCGAAGAATCAAACGACGTCGGTCTTCACGCTCCAAACCGGGCATGGCATTGATCACCACGCAGGCAGCTAGTGAAGCAATGACCATACAGGTCACCGTTCGGAAAAACAGCGTCGGGAAATAGGTCGGGTTGAAAAAGCCCTGCCAGAGCGCGGTATTGTCATCGTGCCAACCACCGGGCGTAAGTTGGAACGCAAGAATGCCATTGATCCAGTACAGACTCATCCATGCAGCAAAGGCGTAGAAAATCAGCAGAGTCAAACGCGCCTTGTCATTCAGATATTTTGAATAACGATAGAACGCATACCCCGCCCCAACTTCCAGGCAGAAGAAGGTCCATTCCGTCGCCCATAGCCAATGGAACTGATCGATCATCACGCCGATGGTCACCGGCGATATCTGGATCGAAGTAAACCACATCCCAACACCGGTCACTGCACCGACCACGAAACTGATCAGAACCAGCACCTTGTAAAATCCGTCAAGAAACTGCCGGGCATGCGGCTCACGCCCTGTCATCGCAAGCCATTGGAAGTAGCACATGAGCAGGCCACCACCAATCGCAAACTGAGCAACAAAGACATGGAAAATGCCCAACCCACCAATAATCATGCCCTTCATGGCAGGACCAAAATCATTCAATGGGAAATAGACAACGTCGGCGAGCAAAGAGGAGTAGTGCGTCATGCCGGTAGTTTACATTGATTCTAATGAGATAAAAAGACAAAATTATTGACAAGATGTCGCACGCTGTTATTTTGCGTCTTCGCGTGATTTAGCATGTGGAATACCGGCATGCTTATTGATTGAAATTACATGCGATTCAAACATCTATCCATACGTGTTCACTGCCAAAACAGTAGCCAGTACTCGAACATTAGATGGATTGAATGAACAAAAAAAGAGCACCCTGTTAAAAGGTGCTCTTTTTGTGTTTGAAATAATTTTTGTATTACGACGAAACGTCAGCCGTTTCTTGTGACTTTTCGTCACTTGCTTCGCCTTGCTTTTCATCGGGCTTTTCGTTGCCAACCGAGGCGATGCGGATGGCGTCCTTGTTTTTACGCATGCTGGCCAACTGTTCTTTGAGGGTTGGCGGGTCCGCGCGTTTGGGTTCGTCTTCGGTCGGAGCTGAGAATTCGACAGCGTTGTCATCTTCCTCATAGACCTGTGGCGAGTTGTCATCCTTGATGGCTTGTTCGTCGATGCTGCCATCACCGGAGACCTGGTCGAAGCGGACGCTGACGCGTTTGGAGACGCCGCGTTCCTGCATGGTGATGCCATAGAGCACGTCGGCTGCAGCCATGGTGCGTTTATGGTGGGTGATGATGATGAAGTGGCTGTGATCCAGGAAGCTCTTGACGACGTGTGTGAAGCGTTCGACGTTGGCATCGTCGAGTGCAGCGTCGACTTCGTCGAGCACGCAGAACGGCGAGGGCTTGGCCTGGAAAATACTCATGAGCAGCGCCACCGCGGTCATGGTTTTTTCACCACCGGAGAGCAGGCTGATGGATTGGAGTTCCTTGCCTGGGGGGCGGGCAACGATGTCGATGCCGGATTCGAGGACGTCAATATTGCCTTGCTCATCGGGGACCATGAAGATGTCAGCTTTACCACCGCCGAAGATCTTGCGGAACATGCCGGACTGACCTGCAAAGTTTTCGCGGATCTGGTTGAAGACTTCGGCAAAGCGGTCGCGGGATTTCTCGTTGATCTCATCGATAAGCTTGATCAAATCTTCCTTGGCATCTTCGATATCCTGCACCTGCTGAGCGAGGTTGTCGTGACGGCCTTCGAGCTCTTCGAGTTCAGCGATGGCGTCCATGTTGACGTTGCCCAAACGGCCGATCTTGCCACGCAGTTCCTTGATCTCCGCTTCGATGGCTTTCCATTCGATGACGAAGGGTGAGGGAACCAGTTCTTCTTCGGCTTGTTCATCCTGAGCAGCTTCAGCGTTTTCATCCACGAAGGCTTCTTCGCTTGCTTCTTCGGCTGCGACTTGCTCTTCGAGATTCTTCAGACGGTTTGCACCGACCTGCTGAGCTTCGAGTTCTTCCTGGGCATCCTTCTTGTCCTGCTCCCACTTGGCGAGTGTTTCGCGGTAGGCTTCAGCGACATCCAGCTCAAGTTGATCAAGGGCACGCTGGGTGACGTTTTCAATTTTCACTTCGACTTCACGCTTGGCAATTTCCAGTTCGTGAATCTGTTTTTCGTACTTGAGCACTGTACTGCGAACGCCATCAACCTCGGTCTGAACTTCCTTGAGCTTGGCTTTGGCTTCTTCAGCTCGGACTTTGATTTCTTCCAAAGCCGTTTCAAGTTCGAGCATTTTGGCTTTGGCTTTGTCTGCCTGTTCGGTGGACTGGGCGATGGTGGATTCCAGATCACCAATGCGGCCTTGGTGCTGCTCGTGTTGTTGGGCCAATAGATCGTGCTGACGTTTGACGTCCTGACG
>JBICHS010000285.1:0-5424 GCA_043101135.1 Phycisphaeraceae bacterium JB051 | reverse complement strand
ACCGTCACGGATGATGATGCAGGCCAGTCCAGTGAAACATTGCAGGTGACGGTTGCCAAGGTTGCGCCCGTCGTCGATGCGGTCGATGATCAGCATGTTGATGAATGTGATACGATCACCTTCACGGGTATGATCACCGATGCAGGCTCAGCTGATACCTTTTTCATATCCTGGGATTTTTGTGACGTCAACACCATGACTGGTAACACAACGCCTGATCAAATATACACGGATAACGGCATCTACACCGTGACCTTCACCGACACAGATGATGACGGGGGGCAATCCAGCGACACATTGCAGGTGACCGTCAGTAACATCGCGCCGGTAATCGATTCAGTGTCTGATGACCAGACCGTCTTCATCAATGCAACGACCCATTTCTCAGCTACGGCTTCAGATGCTGCAGGCGAAAATGACCCGTTAACCTATACCTGGGATTTTGGCGATGGCAGCAACATGGTCAGTGGTGTTGATCAGTCCGCAGTCCAACACACCTACAGTTCGTTTGGTACCTATACCATCACCTTGACCGTCAGTGATGATGATGGCGGTTTTGAAACACAAACACGAACCGTTGAGGTCTTACCCGCACAAGTCACAGGACGCTATCAGTTCTTTAATGACAATGTGTATGACGGGAACGGGCAGAGCGTTGATGAGGCAGATATCTACGCAGTGACAAGCAGTATCACAGCATTATTGCCAGGCGAACAAGGCAGTCGTGATAACTACTCAACCTACATCAACGGCATCAACGGGGTTGTGGTTGAAGTCAGTTATCTGCATGATCCTCAGCAGGTCACCGTTGATGATTTCGAATTTAAAGTTGGCAATAACAATCAAACGGATCAATGGGAAGATGCACCCACGCCAACATTGACACGACTTCAAAAGCAGACCGAGCAAGACCCCGATCGCTTCTTCCTGTCTTGGGATAATCAGGCTGTGCTTAATAGCTGGTTGTCCATTCGAATGCTCGCAAACAGTAACACCTTCCTGGAACATGACGACGTGTTCTACTTCGGGAATCAGGCAGGGGATGCAGATGGCGATGGGCAAGTCGGTATTGCTGATGTTTTTGCCATCTGGAACAATCGCATCAGTTCCAATGCCCCACGGACGGATGTTGATAATCGTTTTGACATCAACAAAGATGGTTGGGTGAATATTACCGATGTCTTTGCTGCATGGAACAGTCGTACCAATGCGACCGGGCAATGGTTAAACATTATCCAACCCTCAGCTCAACAAGTTCAAACCGTTCAAAGCATCGCGCCTCAGCAATCCGAAAATCAACTCGCTTTGGCATTGGCCAGTATGCAAGGCAAATACAACTTGTCGGTCATCCAGACGGATTCACCGAAGTACCACCTCAACGAAGTGTTTATCGCAGATTACCTGCAATGATTGTCCGTTATATCAAATAACGTTTCGTAACAATCGATCACCTGCCAAGCAAAGCACTGATATCAGAGACGAAAATAAATTGCTCTCTGAGGACGATCCACAGCTTGACAAAATGATAATGATAAATCAAAATCAAAATATCTGTCATCAAGGAGACTGTTACATGTACAAGGCTCAGTTATTCATTGGCGCTATTTTTCTGGGATTGATCTGTTTCTCGCAACAGGGCTGTGAGAAAAAGCTACAGGAAGTTACCGTCACGGCATATCCCTTCGACGTCGTGGCGACGTACAGTATCCTCGGTGACATCGTCAAACAGGTTGGCGGTCAGCAGGTTCAGGTCAAGACATTGGTCGGGGCCGGTGGCGATGCTCATACCTATGAACCCACACCCAGTGACAGTGTCAGCATTAACAAGGCGGTCTTGCTATTCGAGAACGGTTTGGAATTTGAAACATGGCTTGACAAGCTTTACAAGGCCAGTGGTTCGGACGCCAAACGAATTGTGGTCAGCAAGAATCTTAAGCCCCGTCGACTGGATCATGAAGAAGATGAACACGCAGACCATGAAGAAAACCACGAGGATCATGCAGACCATGACCACGACGAACATGATCATGCTGATCATGATGAGCACGACCACCATCACCACCACGGTGAGTTCGATCCGCATATCTGGCATGACGTGACGAATGTGATCAGCATGGTCAAAGTGGTTGCCAAAGCGCTTCAGGACGTTGATCCTTCCAACGTCCAGCAGTACCAGACCAATGCGGATCAATACATTGCCCAGCTCACCGATCTGGACACTTGGATCAAGGAGCAGGTTCAAAAAATACCAGCCTCAAATCGTAAGCTGGTGACAACGCATGACACGTTCAGTTACTTTGCTCAGCGATATGGTTTTGAAGTAATTTCTGTCATGGGCTCGGTGTCCAGTGAAATTGCCGATCCATCAGCTGCAGATGTCGCACGCGTGGTCGATCAAGTGAAATCTTTTGGTGTACCTGCGATTTTCGCAGAGAACATTCTCAGTCCCAAAATGACAAAACAAATTGCCCAGCAGGCAGGTGTGCAGGTGGTTGCCACGCTGTATACCGATGCGTTGGGTAAGCCTGGAACTGAAGGTCAAACATACATCAAGATGGTACGTCACAACGTCAATACAATGGTTAAGGCCTTGGCTCAATGAGTTGCAGTCACAGCGAAAAACATCCTTTTTTTGCCTATGGCAGTCGTAAGCATCGTCATATGGTGGCCGGTGAACCGGCTTTGCGTATCGCAGGATTGACGGTTGCCTATGACCGTCATGCAGCCCCTTCACTGGTGGATGCAACACTCACTGCCAAGGTCGGCCAACGCATTGCTTTGGTCGGTGCCAACGGTGCGGGTAAGAGCACGTTACTTAAAGCGGTCGCTGGTTTACTCAAGCCCGCAACCGGACAAATTGCCATCTTTGGTAACCCCGTCGGGGCATGTCATCATCGTGTTGCCTATCTACCTCAGCGTAGCGATCTGGATTGGCAGTTCCCCATTGATGTCAAACAATTGGTCATGGCAGGGCGGTACATGCATTTGGGCTATTTCAAATGGCCTCGCCGCAAAGATCGTCAGATTGTCGAGCAAACACTGCAACGATTGGGTATCACCGAATTGGCCCACAAGCAAATTGCTCAACTCTCTGGTGGCCAGCAACAGCGCGTCCTATTGGCTCGGACACTTGTGCAACAGGCGCGGCTGATTTTACTGGATGAACCAACCAATGCAGTGGACAAGGATACTCGGCAGACGATCGAATCGGTTATCAGTGAATTGGCAGATTCAGAATGTTGCGTGATGACCGCAACCCATGATTTGAGTAACCTGCATCGCAGCTATGATCGTGTTATTCATCTACACAAAACGCGCATTATCAGTGATACCACGCCACAGGAACACGCAGACCGACTCCACGATCACAACCTCATTCCTGATGATCTGGTCGACATCAATCTCGGGGGTGTGGCATGAATTACCTCATCGAACCTTTTGAATATCCCTTCATGCAGCACGCGTTGATCGGCAGCCTGCTCATCAGCATCACCTGTGCCGTCCTGGGGGTTTATGTTGTATTACGACGCATGGCCTTTATCGGTGACGCTGTTGCGCATACCACGCTGCCCGGTTTGGTCATCGCGTATCTCAACCAATGGAACCTGCTCATTGGTGCGGTGCTTGCCGCGGTGAGTACCGCCATCGGGATCGGGTGGCTCAGCCAACGTCAACACCTGCGTGAAGACACGGCCATCGGCATCATGTTCACAGGCATGTTCGCGCTGGGCATCGTCATGATCTCCACGGTCAACAGCTACCGCGATTTTTCGCACATGCTCTTTGGTAACATCCTGGGCGTGACCACCACGGACCTCATCAGTATGGCAGTGGTCGCAGCGATCGTACTGGGCGTGTTGATGCTGTTGCATAAGGAGCTGATGCTTGCCAGTGTCGATCCATCGCATGCACGCTCCATTGGTTTAAACCCAAGCTTTCTGCGGTATGTGTTGCTGGTGCTGCTTGCCTTTGCAGTGGTCGCCGGCATTCAGGCAGTGGGTGTGGTGCTGACCAGTGCACTACTCGTCACCCCAGCAGCGACGGCTGCCCTGCTCACGCGCCGTTTAATCACCATGATGATCATTGCCTGCGTGATTGCATGTTTAAGCAGTCTCGTGGGTTTGTATTTGTCGTTTTACTTATCGATCTCCAGCGGGGGAGCGATTGTATTAACCTGCACGGGCATTTTTACCTTGATCTTCGCCGTCAAGCAGATCCTGCCTGCCCAGCAGGTTCAACATGCCTGATTTTTACCTGTGATTGGCAGGTAATGAAGCCTGAAACAGAGGAGCGCGGTTGCTATGCGCGTCAACCGGACACAGCAACGTCAAGCCATATACGAAGTGTTGATGCACGCGCCTGGTCCATTGTGTACTCAGGAGATTCATGATGCGGCTGCCAGAGAGATACCGCAACTGGGGATCGCAACTGTCTACCGCACAATTAATCTGCTGTTGGAGCAAGGACAGATCCAGGCAGTCACGATCGGAAGCAAAGATATCCGTTACGAACCTGCGAATCGTGAGCATCATCATCATTTTTTATGCCGCGTTTGTAACACGGTCTATGACATGCCTTGCATTCACAGCAGTATGTCTCAAATGTTGCCCGAGGGCTTTTCCATGGATGAGCATGAGATCATCATCCGCGGTACCTGTTCCAAATGTATTGATAAACAAAACAAAGACGCAAAACCAAAACAAGATAAGGACCCGTCATGAAAAACAAACTTCCCGTTACCGTGCTCTCCGGCTTTCTCGGAGCAGGCAAAACCACGTTACTTAACCACATTCTCCACAATCGCCAGGGACTGCGCGTGGCTGTGATTGTCAACGATATGTCCGAGATCAACATTGATGCAAACCTCGTCCGGGATGGTGGTGCACAACTTTCGCGCACTGAAGAGAAGATGGTGCAAATGACCAACGGCTGTATCTGCTGCACACTTCGCGAAGACCTGATGATCGAAGTCGCCATGTTGGCAGCAGAGGACCGGTTTGACTATCTGCTCATTGAATCGACGGGAATAGCCGAGCCGATGCCGGTTGCCGCATCGTTTTCCTTTGTCAATGAGGATGGTCGTTGTCTGAACGATCTGGCTCAGCTGGACACGATGGTTACGGTTGTGGATGCTGCCAACTTCCTGCGGGACTTTGATTCCAGTCAGGATCTGCGTGACCGCGATATGCAGATGAATGAAGATGATGAACGCACGATTGTCGATTTGCTGACAGATCAAATTGAATTTGCCAATGTGATTCTCATCAACAAATGTGATCTGGTCAGTGAGGATGATGCCAAGCGGCTTGAAGGGATTTTGCATCACATGAATCCTGATGCGCAATTGATTCGTACCAGTAAAAGCAAAGTGGATTTGAAGCGTGTCATCGGCACAGGATTGTTTGACGAAGACAAAGCTGCTGC
>JBICHS010000284.1:0-8982 GCA_043101135.1 Phycisphaeraceae bacterium JB051 | reverse complement strand
GTGTGAAGGTTTGCTGGGTCTGTTTGGCTTGCGAAGTTAGGCTGGGTGCAATGTCCAGACGGCTTGGCCAAACTGGATCGTTGGTCAGAGGCGTCCAGCCTTCGGAGAGATGCAGCGTGTTGGGATAGGTCGGCATGTCATAGGCTTGCCCCGGATCGCCGGTCATGTCCTTCCACCAGTTGCGTTGCAGTGACAGCCAATGTGCTGGCGCGTTGGCAACTTGCTGACGCGGCGTGCGGTAGAGCTTGGCTTCGTTGGGTTCGAGAATGAGATTGGTCAGCCGCGCACCATGTTTCTTAGCAGAGAGGTTCAGCGTTTTGCCTTCAATGACATCCAGAATCTGGCCGGGGTTGTGGCCGTAGATATCCAGCTTGGTCATCGCCTTGCCGTTGGACTCATTCCACATCGCCCAGTAATCGTAGAGCCCGTTGTTGCTGACATAATGTCGGAATCGCACGCCTGGTGCGTTACCGGGGAGGGTGTCCATTTTGAAGAAGTCAAAGACCGAGCGAATGGTTTCGATCATGGCCGTCGGGTTACCAAACCACAAACGATCGCTTGCAAAGTTGGCACCGATGTGCACGACATAACCCTTGCCGAGTTTGCGATAGCCCATGGCTACCGTGCCGTCATCCCAAAGCAGCAGGTCTTTGCAATCCGCTGCGTTTGCCTTGAGTCTCAGACCATGTCCCTTGGCAGAGAGCAATGTGCGCGGCAGTTGATAGTCACCGACACTGGGGGCAGCTTTGACCGCGCGATTGATCTTGCCGGAGCTGGTCACCGGATCACAACTCAGAACTTCGTAACCCGTGAGTTTACTGATCGGCCAGCTATCGCCCTTCTCCGGTGTATGACGACCGGTTTGGATGAAGGTCACAAAGATGCCACCATCACGAACCCAGCGGTCGATGTGATACACATCCTGCTCGGAGAGAATGGTGGTGTTGGTGTCGACAATGAGCTTGTAGTCATCCGCAAGCTTGGACGCAAAGTCGGTTTCACAGACCGCGTCAATGCGATAGTCACTGCTGAGCTTGCTGCTCAGATTCCAACGCCAATAGCCGGTGGGGACATTGCGATCCGGATCATCATGCCAGGGAAAACCGGTGAGTCGCTTGACGCGTGAGCTGATGAGTTGAGCGATCTGTGCTTTGGGTTGATGATACGTGCCCACGGTTTGGATGGCAGGCAGATAATGCTCAAAGGTCTGCAAAACAGGCTTATTCCACAGGACTGAGCCGATGTGGATGAAGTAGTCAATGCCGTTGATACCTTCGGTGAGCCAGCAACCAACCATCTTCTCCATGCCCTTGGCATCCTTGGCTGGGCCACCCGGTTCAAGCGTCATGGGACGGCCGACACTGCGCATGAGCATCGGCAAATAGTCGGCCCAAAACGCGGACATGTAGCCGGTGTTGTGGAAGTTGCCGTTGTATTGATGGGCATAGTCCTTGAGGGTGTCTGCCACGTAGTCCGGCGCCATCATGGTAATGCCACGGTTTTCGTCAGCTTGACGAATCATCTGTAAACCCATGTGGACATTCTTGGCTCGGCGTGCGGTGACAAAATCCATGAAGTCGGCCCACTGGGCATTGCGATATTCATCTTTGCCGGGATACGTCGAAGGCGCCTGATGCGAAAGGTAAAGGCGATAAGCCATAAACCCACGCGGCAAACCCAGCGCCAGGAAGTTACCGCCAGCCTTGATCGTATCCGTCACATCGACAGCAACCCAATGTGGGAAAGTATGCTTGGTTTCGGTGCTGCTGACGCGCTTGTCGTTGAGGTCAAGGGTGACTGTCATGCGCTGCTTGTCAGTGAGGTCCCACAGGTACAGCCACACACGTTTACCCGAGGCTTTGTAGTCTGCGGGCATCTGGAATGTGCGTCGGTAAACAGCAGGCTTCTTGGGCAGGAACATGGTCTGATCATTGCCGGGGGAAACCAGATCGCCCCACTTGCTGTCATCAAAGTATTGTTTGTACCAATCGGTGGGACATTCCTTACCTTCATCAACAAAGTTGATTTTCCACGTGCCCGTCAGGTCCAACGCGTTGTCATCAAAACCCATGAAATAAGCCACTTCCGGGAACTTCACGTCAGACCATGTCTTGAGTTTCTCATCACCAAACCATCGCAGGTTGAGCATCGCCAGGCTGTGATAACGTTCCATGAGCCAATTGGCGTAGGCCTTGTCGACTGCGGGGCCGTAATCCAGAAACAGGTCCTGTTGCCCATGATGCACTTCACCGTAAGGCTCTTGAAAGCTCAGCACATTGTCGAATTGGCTAAAGTGATCAATCTGATTTTTGATCAGTCCCAGCGCGTTGCGACGCACGACATTGTCGCCCATATACAGGATGCCTTGACCACCCAGATGCGGGTCAGCAATGCGATGCATCCCGCCAACGAATTGGGGCATTTTCTCGGTGACTGCTTCTGGGTGCTGGTTCACCATCCACGTCGTGCCCTGGTAGGAAAGCCCGGTGTTCACCTGCACGGGCAGGTTACGTTTGGTCGCTTCCTCCATGGCCCATGACCACCAGCTTTGATTGAAAAAACCTTCGCCGGTGACGATTTCGTTAAATGGATTCCAGAAGACAAAACCAAGATCACCATGTGACTTGGCATAGTCGAATTCATTGACGGGGTTGTAGGTATCGACCTGAGATTTGTCCGGCACTTCCCATGGACGGTAGTAAAAACGAAAGCCATGTCGATCAAAGCGATCCAGATACATGGGGATTTTCGCATCACTGTTCCACGTCAGATCAGCTAAGGCACAGCCGAGTTTATCCGCGATGACCTTTGCCAACGTATTGCATTTCGCACTGTCTTTTAAGGCAAAAAGAATGACTGCATGGTCATGACGCAGCGCCCCGATGCCTTGGCCTTGAGCGGTTTGAAAACACTGGACATTGCCATCGGCGATGATTTTGCCATCGGTGTTTTTGACCTGTGTATCAGCGATGAACTTGGCTTGAAGTAACTTGGCGTGAGCCTGATCTTCACAGTCGACCAACCAGAGTTGGCAGCCATCCATCAGTGAATCATTGGACCATGTTTTGATGCGCCCGTAGCCGGTGAGCTTTTGATCAAAGGATGGCGGCGTTTTACCGGTGATGGATTGGAATGATGTGCCTGCGTAAGCAACAGGTAGACACAGTGATGCGATCAAGAGCATCGCCGTGCAGATCAAGTGACGTGAAAACATACGGTCCTCTTTCCCTTTGTCATTGCGGCAAAGGATGGTTCAAAACGATCAGTGATTCAAAAATGGCGCGTGTGGGCTATCCAAGACAGCTGGCGGATCAATAGTACATGGTGGGCATATCCGGGACGTCCTGGCTGCCGTAAGTACCATTGGCTTTGGGGCCCCAGAATTGCCAATTGCTATTCCATGAAGTTGAGCCACGGTAGGAGTAATACTTTTTCATCGGCAGGCAGGTGCCTTCACCTGTGAATGCTGTATCAAAGACCTGAGCGTCTTCCCAGACGGCACTGCCTTCACCACGAAGTACGTTACCACCGAGGACTTTGCCACTTGCGGTGTGATTGTTGCGTGCCTGCCAAACCATCGCCATGGAAGCATTGGTTCCCGGTGCTATGGCAACCGGATCATGTGCAATGGCCTTCATACCATTGGGGCCCGATTGAGCAAAGCGGTCCAGTGAAACAAAGGTGTAGAGATCACGCGATCGTACGGCTGCTGCTTGAGAGCTGTAGTTACCGCCGAGGAATGTGGTGTAAAGCGTGTGCGACGGGTAGTCCGATGTGTAGGGCTGCATGTTAAGCAGACTGTTTGACGGGCAGGTCAGCGCATCACCTTTCATATTCACACGCCCCTGGTTACCCGAGCCACCAATATCCTTGGTTTTGATGCCCAGGTAATCGTTGGCAAAGCTCAGATAGCTGCTTGAATACAGGTTGTTGGATGAGAGCTTGGCATTGGTCCAAGCGTATCGCGGCGAACACGGCAGGCGGTTTTCATAATCACCTGCATAAACCGCAAGGCCGACATACTGCTGACGCAGGTTGTTCAAACACATGGATTTTCTAGCGGCTTCACGTGCTGAACTCAATGCCGGCAGGAGAATCGCAATCAATAACGCGATAATGCTGATGACAACAAGCAATTCAATCAGGGTAAAAGCCTTGCGACACGATAGCGGACTGTGCGAGCCAGACATATGCGGACCTTTCGTGCTTGCGGGAAACGACTGGTCAAAAAATTACGGGCGCTTCACCAGCTGCGGTTGAAGCATGATCCGATGGTTGGCACTGTCAAACAGCGCGTCATTCATCTGAATCAAGTTGATGACATGTTGGGCAGCCAGGTCTTCACGAAGCCAGACACTGGAAAAATTCATCAGGCTCGACCAAGGCGTATTCCCCAAGCCGACCAACTCAAAGTTGTCCGGCAGTTGAATGTTGTTTTCCTTGGCCACCTGCATCAATGCAGCAAGGCGAAAGTCTTCACCGATGAAAGCCGTCGGGCAATCAGGAGACTTAAGCCACTGCAACGTCAACGCGCGATTGATCGGATGCGTTGGATCAGCACCAGTAATCTTGTCGATACGCTGGTTGTAGTACATACTCAGAACATGACGCTTACCATCACGTCTCACTTCATCACCTGCACCGAGAATGCACGACGAATGCCCCGTCCAACGCTTGCGCGTGGAAGCAGGCTCAATCGGATCAACATAGCGCTGATGCAGCACCAGGCCGATGCGCTCATGCCCCCGATCAAGCAGGTGACGCGTGGCAATGGCGGAGGCGGCACGACTGTCGGACAACACCGAATGCCAATCTTCAGGCATTGGATGTTGCGCCAGGAAACTGCAGATCACACGAATGCCGTGCTTCTGGGCGATGGCGTTAAGTTGTTCGTAGTAGCGACCGCCTTCGATCTGCTGCACCACAATGGCGTGCGGCGGATTCTCATCCAGCTTTTCAAGAACCGGCATCATCTCCTGATCCCCCCAGCCATGCCGCCAGGTGAAGACCGATGAGCCGTAACCACCAAGCTGAAGGCAGTCGATGAGGTGATCATAAAACCGGCCGTAGTGATGAACCTTATTGTCCAGCAACATGGCGACGGTTTGATTGCGTTGTTTCTGCAACGGCATGGCCAAGGCATTGGACGCCTGATTGCGTTGCCATTGAGCAACGAAGGTGCCACTGCCCCGCTTGCGCGTCAGATAGCCCATCGATTCCAGACGCGCGATAGCGCCGCGTGCCGCGTCAAAGGAAATGTCGTATTGATCAGCGAGATTACGCAGCGTTGCCACCTTGTCACCGGGGCGTAATTGCCCATCCTCGATGGCATGCCGCAACTGCGACACCAATTGCCCCACAGCCGTCGTGTCCCCCAAGGCTCGCTGCGAACCAACTGATTGTGTGTCACTTTCCGCCAAATCAATTTTCCTTCAATTATCCACAATCTGCACCAAAATGATGCGATTATTCAATAATAGGCTTGAAATGGGCTTAGTCAAGGCTACAATTTTAAAAATCAACAATCATTAATCAATCAATTTCAGTTCTTTAAAATGCCCACAACACACACCCATACCATCCAACCTGCCCACTATCGCCAAGCCATCTTTGATGCTCACACGCGCATCCGCCATGACATCTGGGATGCTAACGGCCAATATCTCACCAACGACGGCATGCCCACCGGCGGGTTTCGCGGCGCGATGATGCATGTCCTTGCCTACCTGCACAGCAAGGACGAACAGGCCATCGAGCTTGCCAATCGCATCCTGCGCACCAACTACACCAACACACCCTGCCACTTTGCCCCAAGCCTGGTCATGGAGATCCTGCTTGAGCACGAAGCGTTACTCAAGCCTGACACGAAGGACCTGCTAGTTGCGTATCTCAAGCGCAATCTCAGCTACATGACAACCGACGATCTGCAATGTCATGGCTACAACGACAATCACCCGCACAAAGCAGAACATGCTCTGATCCTTGGCGGTGAATTTCTCAAACAACGATCCTACATCGACATCGGCTTAAAGCGTCTGGAACAGGCGATCGCCGTTTTCAAACGCAATGACTTTCCCAGTGAGTACAACTCGCCCAACTACCTGCCCGTTTCACTTAAGCCGTTGGCTGAACTTGTGAATCAGACCAACAACGCCCAGGCACGCGACATGGCGATGGAGCTTGAGCAAGTTCACTGGCATGATTTAGCGGAGCATTTTGACGGGCGTGTGGGCTTGCCTGCAGGCCCCTTTAGCCGAGGCTATGCCAGCGACTATCGAGGCACGATCAGCAACACAGTCATGCTCATTGCTGCCATGTTCCCGGGCAAGTTTGATTTTGATGTCATCGACGAAATGTTCGTCAAACAGTACGACTCAACTCGTATTGATCCAGCGGACAAAGTGCGCCTGCCCTTTTATCAAAGCCACCTCGTCTGGTACATCACGCCGACGTACCACCTCTCTGAAGCGACTGCCAAACGCATCTTCGAAGACAAGTCCGGTCAAACCGTGATCGGCCAGATTGAGTCCGGCTTGGTTTCGCGAGCCTGCCCATTGGAAGGAGCCCCAAAGCAACATGTCATGGGCCCACGCTGCGGCAACATCACCACGCACTACGGCAAACACTACAGCCTGGGAACCGCCCAATACAGCTGGCTCGACGGCAAGCAGGTGCACGGCATGATTGCAACCATTCACCAGCAAAACAAAGTCACCCCCGACGCCGCCGCCAACTATTACACCCGACTGTTCTACAATGAACAGGCCCCGCTGCTGCCCGAAGAATTACCAACGCATTGCTTTGACGACATGGGCGAATACCGCACCGTCCAACATCGTAACGCTGCCATGGTGCTCTACAATCCGCACCCATTCACCGAGTCCGTCCAACGCATCCGCACGGGCATTTTCCGACCGCTTTGGCATCACAAACCCAAAGCGATTTACCACGGCGAGCAGAATCTCGAGGGCCATGATCTGATCAGTGACACACTCTCACCGATCAGCATCGACGAAGGGAATTGCTACGTGGGTATCACCCCACTGCGTTTGACTGATCTGGGACAATCTCGTCACGCGGACATTCAAATCTGCATGCAGGACAACGAACTTGCCATCCTCATCTCAACCTTTGAAGGCTGGGGCCCGCAGACGTTTACCTACAACCAAATCCTCCACGCACACACCGGCTTTGTCATTGAAGTGCATGACGCAACTGATTGGCCGGACTTCAAAACGTTCCGTGAATCACTAGCCAAGGCGATCGTCGAAGATTACGAGCTGGCCTTGATGCGCCGCACACGCTATGAACACAACGGCATCGAGTTGGCAGCCAGCTACACCCCCACGCACAGCATGTTCCGCTTTGCCACCGGGCAGGACGTGTGAGACACGCAGTTGGTTGCAGTTGGTTAAAAGGCATCGTTCAAGCAATGCTCCAAGACAACCGAGCCAAGATGGCTCGGCTATATACACATCGCCCGATCATCTTGACCGGCATTGATTCAATGCCAAACGGTATGCAATGGCTCAATGATATTCGGCATACCAAGTCAACTCACACTTGTCTGGCTGAAAGACCGCACGACCAAACAAACGCAAAATCACTGATTTTCACGCCTTAATCTGTGTTCATCTGTGTGTATCTGTGGTTAAAAAATGTCTTGAACACAGCGCGTTAGAGAGCGCCGAAAGAAGGTACAAACCGTGCCACAGGAATGACGCGGCTTTTAGTTTGTAATGTGATCACAAAGCGGCTTTAGTTTCTCAAGCTGTTTCAGCTTCAAGATTCTGCTTTTGAGCGATGACGCGTTTGGCTTTGGCGTTGTAGCGCATGCCCGCCCAGTTCAGGAGACTGCCAACACCGGCAACGGTGCCCGATACAAAGAGCACAGCCCAGTGTTCGCCCTTGGACGTATCCACCGCAAGACACAGCAGCGTAATGAGAATCCCTGCAACCATGGCGAAGCGGCCCATGATGACCAACTGCTTGCCATCGGAGAGTTCGCCCACCTCTTTCTCAAGATCGATCGGCGTCTTCATGCGTTTGAAGAAGGCTTCAACACGATCGTGATAGGCTTGCGAACTGGTCCAGGCAAAGGGAATGGTCAACAGGAAAATCGTCACGCCACAGCAAAGGTTCACAAGCAATTTGGTTTGGAAAACCCAGGTTTCACCGAACAATTCTTTGCTGAATACACCCATCATCGACGGGATCATCGTCAGGCACACTGTCACCATCGCAGACCACGACGGAGCTCGCTTGATGAATAACCCCATCAACATCGGGATCGACATCGGCACACCAATGACTGCACCAATCCCCAGCATCCAGGCAAAGACGCCCTTGCCCTTTTGTGCTTCAAAGTACAGCGCCAAGCCAATGATGCAGAAGCCGAAGACAGCGGTATAAATCCGACCAAACTTCATGGCCGTCTTCGTGTCCACGGGCTTACGCCCAAAGAGCTTGTAAATGTTAGGCAAAATGTCACGGACAAACACCGCAGCATTACGGTTCAAACCGGTGTCCATCGAGCTCATGGTTGCAGCAAGCATCGCAACGACCATTAACCCAACCATGCCACGCGGTAGCAGATTCAACGCGGCCACGGCATAGGCGGACTCGGTCGGGCGGGAGACATCCACCGCAAGAACCTGATCTGCAAAGAGCAGCCGCGATGCCATCGGCGGGATGATCCAGATGATCGCCCCCAGGACCATGAGGATGCCTGCCATTGCCGCTGCCATGCGTGCTTCACGGCCGTCTTTGACTGAGAAATACTTGGCAGCCGAACCGAGCGTGTTATGCGCGGTGACGTTCTTGATGACGATGGCAACGGCCCACAACCAGGTGCAACGTGCATCCAGGAAGCGGGTGGGCTCGTTGATGATGTTAAAGTCTTTGGTAAGCCCCTGAGATTCAATGGTCTCAAACATCCCCCCAAAACCGCCCAGAGCTTTGAGACAGAGATAAGCCATGAGG
>JBICHS010000283.1:0-3877 GCA_043101135.1 Phycisphaeraceae bacterium JB051 | reverse complement strand
TCATTGTGTTCGTGATCAAGGAGCATTTGTGCGATGTCCAGTGGATTCTCCGAAACAATGGCAAACTTGCGTGCCTCGTAGATTCCAAGCAACGCATCACTGACGGCTTGCAGTTCCTGCTTGTTGCCATAAGTCATCAGGTAGAGACAGGCATCGGTCATCCACGAAATATGTTCTGGTCTGGTTTTCTTGTATCCGTTTTTAAATCGGCGGATGTAACTGACGACTGCTTCGCGCGTCGGTTTGGATGGATCGTGAAACAGGCTTGGGATGACGGCGCCTGCTTCCCAGGGAGATTCGGCGGTTAATAGATGATTGCGGAGAATGTCATTGCCAACAAATAACCCATGTCGGGCAAAATTTCGTGCTGCCGCGATTTGCCATGCAGGACTTGCTTCGGACAATAATGATTTGAGTTTGCCACTTTCCAGTCTTCCCAATCGTGCTTCGATCAACGCAATGAGTTCGGCCCATGAGTCGTAGACAAACATCGATCCGTCACTGGGTAGGGATCGAATGATCATATCAATGTCGCCCGTTGTCCCCACAGCAGCGAAGATACGTTTGATCGCCTCAGCTTGGATGTAGTGTGCGGTCCAACGTTTTTTGGATTCCTCACGAGGCATATCTTTGGGAATGGTCGGTTGTGTGATCGCCTCATTCAGATGTGACCGCGCATATGCCAAAGCTTGCTCAATCGTCTCTGGCTCAACGTTCGGTAAGCGTGTGCCGACGGCCTGCATCAGGTACCCGGCTTGGTAAGTGTCGGCTAAAGCTTGCATGCATTGAGCCTGCGATCGCAGGTCGACCAAACAGTTGGTTTGTGTTTGATCATCCACGTGAAACGTCAACCAGATAGATTGTGGATTGGTGAACTTGACCAGCGTTTTCTGGCCTTGGGGGATATCGACCAATCG
This sequence comes from Phycisphaeraceae bacterium JB051, assembly GCA_043101135.1. Lineage (GTDB taxonomy): Bacteria > Planctomycetota > Phycisphaerae > Phycisphaerales > Phycisphaeraceae > UBA7800. Next base: position 2,960 of record JBICHS010000283.1, on the reverse strand, counting down.
CGCGCGATTGTCATCATCCTGATCAACCACCCAGTATTTGCCCGGTGATACATTGGTGAAGCTGCCATCAAAGGATGAGGCGATGATGCCACTACGTGTGAGGCCGGCAGGAAATATCGTTTCAAGCAATGAGCGGTTGACACGACGAATCAGACTGCGTCCCTGCAGCGATTGGCGTTGCTTGGCATCCATCGGCTCAATCATGCTCAGTAAGTTCTTGATCCCAGATGATAAGCTGATGCCTTTGAATGCCTGCTGGTCATACAGCGTTGGGCCGTTGACTAGCAGGTTGAGTTTTTGCTGCAAAGTCAGCTCCGACTCATTCGTAGATTGATTGTCTGTTGGGCTTGCAAATGGATCTTTATTGGTAAAGTCAGGATGGTCTAAAAGCTCAGGGGCATCCTTTGGTTTTGAGAGTGTTTTGAGTAAATGTGCGATGAGCGGATCATCTGTTTTCGTGAGGTGATCTTCAATGGTTGCTGCGTCGGTGATATGGGCAGGCAAAATATCAACCGCACCAAAGTCCGCGCTGCGTCCATCGTAAACGCGAAAAGGACGAGCGATGGTTTTGCCTACCGCGTCAATCACAAGCAGTTTGACTTGAGCAAGGGATTGGATGCGCTCGGTGACATTGCGCCACTGCGTGCGCAAGGCTTGGACAGCGTTATCAAGTTGCTGTTCATCGGTAACGCTTGATATGACCTCACGGGCAGATTGACTTAAAGATGGGTTCTCTTGAATGATGATTTGAAGCTGTTTTGTTGTCGTCAAGCGATCAGGGGACTGGTTGCCTGATCGGACTGAGCCAAGCAATGACTCACGACGCAGTGTGGTTTGTGTTGCATTGGTTTTGTAAAAGTTGACCGCTGCATCATCCCCTAGAAACAGATTGCCATCGAGTATGGCATGAGCACCATTTTGTATGGAGATTGCCATTCGTGGCGTGAGGATGATGTTGTTTACCAAGCTTGCCTTGATCTTGCCGTCAAGTAGTACACCGAGTTTGGGCGATGCGAGAATTTCGTTGGCTCTGATCAATCCGGAGGGGCGGTTGGCTACGGTGTTGGTCAGGTAAATTCCGCCACGCTCTGGGCAGACAATGCGATTCCGAGTAATGGCTGCAGGATGTTTGGAGCGGCCGCGAACCGTGATACCAACCTGGCTTGCATTAAACGTACTATCCATGATGATGGCTCGGTCGATATCTTGGAGATATACACCGCCACTTTTATCGAATCGTGATTGGCGGATATAGCCCAGTTCGCCTGAGCCTTGCATGATCAAGCTTTCCTTGCAGTCGGTGAAGCTCAGCAATGTGCCAACCACGGATTGACTTCGCACAGCGACGACAGCTGTCTTTGCGATCTTCTGAAAGCCGCAGGCATCGAGTTTGAGTTGCGCCCCATCCTGGACATGAATTGCTGCGTCGTTGATGTCATGGAAAAACGAAGTCTCCACCCATAGCTGACTCTTGGCAAAAGCAACGATAGCCGGCTTGCTGGTCTTTTCAAAACCACAGTTGATGACCCGCGCTTGGCCAGCACTGACATAGAGTCCATAATCCGGAGTCTGTGACATCGTACAGCGGAGCATGGTGAGCTTGGCTTTTTGCACGATGATGCCTGCCTGTTTGGGCGCTTGGGGTTTGATTGAAACGTTGGCAAGCGTTAATTCTGCACCCTGTGTCACACCGATGACCAATGTCTGCTCGCCACCGATCAAAATGGTCTTACTCTCTGAGATGCCACGAAGCGTGAGTTTTTTATTTCTAACAAAGATTGGCCCTGTGAATTCACCTTCCCCAAGTTCGAGGATGTCACCGTCTTGGGCATTGCCTATTGCTGTGATGAGTTGTTCAGTTGTGGTAATTTTTTGTTTGGCAGGCTGATCGACATTGGGTTTTTCTGCGGATTCCAAAAGCTTGATGATCTGAGGTGAACCACGGGCTCGAGCAATATCCAATGGTGTTTGCCCGTTGTTGTCAGCGTCCTGTGTACGCACCAATCTTAAGAGCAACAACTTGATGGTGTTCTCATCCCCAATGTCAGCTGCATGATGCATGAGCCGACGGCCTTGCTTATCTTCAATTTCCGGATCATATCCTGCGTTGAGCAGTATTTTGAGTAACTGAGTTTGACCAGTTTGCAAAGCCATATGCACAAGGGGACGGCCATCGGTTGTCTTGGCCAGATGGGCAGCATGGTCTAAAAGGTGCTGGGCGATCTGAGGTTGTTTTTGCTCAATCGCCAATACCAACGGATGCACTTGCCAGGCATTACTGTTGGGGTCAATACCTTCATTGAGTAGTTGGACAACACGTTCTTGATCATGTTGCGTGATCACTTGGTTTAGGGTGGCGTTTTGATCCTGTGCCAGCGTGGTGGCTGGGGGTAATAATTGGACCAGTAAACACACCACCATCAAGCCTGGGAAAGACAGCAGGCCATGGGCGGGAGGCTGATGCATGGCTGGACCCTTCATGAGGTTGTGTTTTAAACACAGTATAACCCATAAAATTGTGAATCTTTGGGTTTGAGCGAATGATTTTATGAGCAGTATTTAGGATGATAAAGTATGGAGATAGTGAGTGTCGAGGCCTACACGAATTGCTCGCGCGTTGATATCTGCTAATTGGTTAATAAACCGTTAGACGTAGACTGCATTTTATATTTTCAGTTTTTTTACTCAGTCAACATTCAGGTTTCACAGAGGGGGCAGGTTAGTATTTTATGGTTTCGCATGGATCTTTGCGATGAATCGTATGATGCCATTCGCCTTTGATTTTCACAGTGGCTTGTGTATTGGGCAAAATCAGTTTTGCCTGCATTGTATGAGGCAGTTTGCCTGAGAGTATGATGTTGTCCTCGTTACATTCCCAGTGGATGGTTGCTTTGCCATGTCGGGTGTACATGCTGCCTTGAGCTTGTTGGAGCAAATCACAACGGGGCATGAGATAAGGT
>JBICHS010000282.1:0-7328 GCA_043101135.1 Phycisphaeraceae bacterium JB051 | reverse complement strand
CAAAGGCCCCGAAGCCGCCCGCAAACTCGCAGACATCGAGCTGATGTTCAGCCACATCGACAACAACCGCTCAGGCCTGGATTTCCCCGAACACAATTTCGTGTTCACCGACCAATTCATGGGCCTGCTCGAACGCAGCGGATTTGGCCAGGATCAAGCGTAAAACGCAAGCTGACAAACAAATAAATCACTCTAAGCACCAGTCTCCACGCTGGTGTTTTTTTTGACGTGACAAGATGGGGGCGGTTGGAAGCATTGCGTATTGATTCAAGGCAACCGAGTCAAGGCATCCGAGTCAATATGACTCGGCTATGTGAATACCCATATCCACATCCATACCTGCACCCACATACCACACCCACACATCGCCCGGTCATCTTGGCCGGATTTGCCCAGATGCTTCAACATCACGGCCATGCGAGACACATTTTTATAGTAAAAACCTGTACAAAAAATGTAGACATTTCAAATCTGATCTCTAACATGAGTTAATGTATAAAGGGGTTTATAGGTTGCGAGATTGAAGGCGACTAGTAAATACCCTATTGTTGTGACCAAATTGTTCTTGACGACCATAACAATTTGATGCATGCTAAGTACTTATTTGAAAAAGAGCTTGACGCAACATGGGGATCGGGTTGCCAATCAGGATAAGCGGTTTTGAACCTACAGTCGCAACGGCGACTTTGGCAACTGATTGCAACGAATCGAACTTGCGACGATCGATCGACAAGTTGACTGAAGGTTTAGTCTTTTTCCGGATGGATTGTCATTGGACATTGAACTTTTGAGTTTGTGACCGCGGATGCGAATGCATTCGTTGGCAGTGTCAGGTTTTGAGACTGCACGAGTTTAAAGCTGACCTATGATGTTGAGGTAGTATGGGATTACAGCGGATTCAACGTTTGTTGCACTTGATTACGCTTCTGCAAAGTGGGGGCGAATTCAAGACGATCTACGATTTGATGGCTGAGTTGGATGTCAGTCGCAGTACGTTGTTCCGCGATTTGAAAATGCTCGATGAGGTGGGAATTCCCTACGTTTACAGTCCGTCCAAGGGGTATCGCATCGTCAACAACTGTTTTTTGCAACCTGTGAATCTGACCATGCAGGAGACGTTGTCCTTGTTGATGGTTGCCAAGAGTTACCTGCCACAGCGTGGTCGGGCCATGATTGGTTCGACGTTGTCAGCCATTTGGAAATTGGTGTCGACGATTCCCGAACCGATTCGTGCAGATTGCAGTGACATGGTGGAAACCATCAGCGTTTCACCTGAACGCATCGCCATCAGCGATAACGAAGACCAACTGTTTCTGAGTCTGCAGCGTTGCATCGACGAACGCACCACCGTTGATCTGGATTATCAGCATCCGATCACCAAAGACATCAGTCACTACAAAGTCAATCCGTATCACCTGCATTTTTCAACACGGGCCTGGTATCTGTTTGGCTACATTCATGAATTTGATGAAGTGCGGATTCTCAAGCTGGCTCGGATCAAGCGCTTTGAGATGATCAAGAAGCATTTCGCCAAACCCAAGTTTGATTTGAATAAACAACTCGGTGATGCCTGGCAGTTGATCAACGAAGGTAAAAGTTACAACGTGGAGCTGGTGTTTGAGCCGATGGTCGCTGTCAATGTCGCGGAAGTTCGTTGGCATCACACTCAGAAAGTAAAGTTCCAGGATGACGGCAAGGCAACCGTGACGTTCAAAGTCGACGGCCTCAAGGAAATCGCCTGGTGGATCTGTGGCTACGCGGATCAGGTTCGTGTGATCAAGCCCAAGGCCCTGGCGGATCGTGTTCGGCAAATGCATCTGGATGCCGCTGCCAAACAGCAAAAAAACAGTGATAAAACAGAACCTGAAGGTGAAAAATAAACGTCAGCGATGCGGGCGACGCAATCGATCCCCGCAAGCACGAAAGTGTCTTTGAGCTGATCTGCAAGTAAACGATTTGATATGAGTCAACCACACATGCCCCCAAACGATTTACATCCCAAGCCCCAGTCCGCGGGCAAGCCGGACAAGGAGAGCACCACTGTGACAGAGCATGCAAACACTCAGAGCATCTCATCACAGCAGTTGGATGCGATCTCGTCGGAGCAAATGCTGGAGATGCTCAGTCATCTGCAGCGTGTGAATCTTTCGTCTCACCTTGGGATCGGGCTTGCCCATCAACTGAATCACCCCTTATCTGCATCGGTCAACTACACCCAATGCAGCATCAAGAAACTGCAGGACGATACATTTGATCGTCAGGAGTTACTGGGTTTGTTGCAGCTTGCCAATCAGGAATCCTTTCGTGCAGCAGAGTTGATCACGCGATTGCGTCGATTTGTCAGCCAGGCGGTCCCGCGTATTTCAACCTTGAATTTCAATCACAAGGTTCTGGAAGTGGTCGCCTTGCTTTCTCCGTTGCTCAAAGAGCACGACGTTGAGTTGAAGCTTGAGTTACAGGAAGAATTGCCACCCTTGCTAGGCGATCGAATTCAGATCGAGCAGATCATGTTCAATCTCGGTCTGAATGCGATACAAAGTCTGGTTGAGCATTCGGTCTCTGATCCATGTGTTGTATTCAAGACGCAGCTCAATCAGGCCATGACCCATTTGGTCTGTGAGGTTCACGACAACGGCCCGGGGGTGGATGCTCAGGTAATGCCTGATATGTTCAAGCCGTTCCAAACCACCCGTGAGCATTGCCTGGGGTTGGGGTTGGCGATGAGTAAAGCGCTCTGTGATTTGTATCAGGGGCAATTAACGGTTGAAAACCTACCTTCAGGCGGATGCCTTGCGACGATGCTCTTACCGCTGAGCGGCTCGTCGGAGAATCGCTAGCGCATCCTGTTTTTTTAGTCTTCCGGGGGTCGGGGACGGGGGCTGGGGGATCTGGGGTTGAATAAGCCTGTTGATCCTTGTTTTGATGATTCGGGTACAAGGAGCCACACTTTGTCTGACAGTCTTCAACCCAACCAGATTCAGTCCAATTGCCTGATGGTTTTGGAAGCCGACGAAGTCCAGACGCATTCACTGGTGCAGTTGCTTACGGCTTACGGCTATGACTGTGTCGCCTTGACGTCTGTCAAAGAGCTTAAACATGACGACCTTGATGATACGGTTGCCTACTGTCTGTTGGCTGATGTGGGGACAAGCAATAGCAATACGGCTGATCTTGATGACTACATTCAGAAAAACCCACAGGTGCCTACCATTGCCATGTCCTGCAGCAGCAATGTCAACATGGCGGTGCGATACACGCGCATGGGCACGGTTGGTTTTCTGAGTAAACCCCTGCAAATTGATTCGCTGCTTGTCGCTGTGGAAGATGGGCTCAAACTCGCACGCCAGATCATGGATTACCGTCTGCAGCGAATTGAGTATGAAAACCGACTCAAGCGTCTGAGTCAGCGCGAACGCGAAGTGTTGAATCTGGTCATCGATGGCATGAGCAGTTCTCAAATTGCAGAGCACCTGGGGCTCAGCGTCAAGACGGTGAGTCTGCATCGAACCAATCTGATGAACAAGCTTGATGCTGACGGGGTGGTTCATCTGGTTCGTATGATTACCCCCGGGCCGATGCCCAAACCCATCTCACCCTGGCAGCGTCATCACTGACATGAATGCTCTACTCCAGTCATTCGCGCGTGCTTTGTACTGCTCTAATTATTGGGTTCGATCCATGCGTACACTTTCATACCACTGAAAAAAAGCACCGATGTTTTACCGGTGCTTGTGTGTGCGTTTGGTGTTTGAATCAATGCTGTTTTGAGGGTTTGACGTCGCGTCCACGTGTGCCTGACATGATGAGGGTACAACATGGTGGTGACTTACTTTTGCAGCAAATCATCGGGCATGATTCTCAGAGTTTAAAGTGCCGAATCAGGTTGCGGTAAGCACGGTAATGCTTGCGCTCTGCCAGTTGAATGGAGCGGCGGGCGATACACAGATCTCTGAAGCACTGTTTCTCATCGGTCACCTGATCCTGATTGTCGCGCAGGTGATGCGTTAAACGCGTGAACTGATCTCTTGCGGACAGTTCGTTGAGCAATGCTTCGAGGAATTGCTGAGCATCAACGTTTAAATCATGTGTCATGTCTTTTTGCATTTTCCAGCCTCCTAAGACTGGTTCTTGTCTGCCCCCCGCAGGGCTTGGCTAGCGGACGGTCGCTATAGCCTACAAGCAATGGAAAGATACGTTGCACTAAAGTTAGATGACATATGTGGAAAATGTTAATCGCTCTTTTCGGGGTGCTGGCATGCTACAAACCTGCCATCCTTCCCAAATTCACAGGCAAGCTCCGATAGCCTTTGCGACGATCGGGATTATGGCTGCAATTGGCTTTGACAACGGGCCAATTGAGCTTTGATTTGCGCCCGTGTTGCTTCATCCACATCTGAAATGATCGTGGGGTCAGCCAGAATATTCCCAAGCACCTTGATGGCCTGGGCATAGTCGCCTGACGCTTCGCAGGCAGTGGCAAGCAGGCGATGATCCGAGAGCAAGGGCGTGTCGACATTTTGGAACAAACGTTCCATAGCCTCTTTGGCTTCGATCCAGTGGGCCTGATTGGTGCTCGGGTCATTGAGCAAGCACATGGCTAGGTTGCGCAATCCTGAAACGCGCGTGGGGTCAAGTTTCAGTCCCTGTTCCAACGCCTGCCTTGCCGGTTGCCATTGTCGGGCTTTAAGCAGGGCAGCACCGAGGTTCAGTGCATAGTCCGGTTCGTCAGGAGCAATCCGCGTTGCCTTTTGCCAATGACTGATGGCCTCTTGGAGTTGCCCACGTTTCATCAAAGCCACCGCCGTGTGATGATGGAGTTGCGCGGATTGTGGCAGGTTGTCCAAACCGTTTCTCAGATTTGCCAACGCTTCATCAAAGCGTTTGCGTTCCGTCAGCGCACGGCTTAATCCAATGTAGGCTGATTCCTGATAACGGTCTGTTTGAATCGCGCGTTTGAGCGCGATCATCGCCTTGTCATGATTGCCTTGATTGAGGTGAAGAATCCCAAGGTTGGCCCATGCGTCTGCATAGACACTATTTTGTTTGACGGCTTTTTCCAGTAACGCAATGGCTTGGGGGATGTCGCCCTGTAACTCGCGGACATGAGCCAGACTGCTATAAACATGCGACTGGGCACGCATGAATTTCGATGCCTGTTCCAACAGTGTTGCAGCACGATCGTACTGTTCCCATTCCTTGTAGACGATCCCCAGATTGCTGTAGCTGTTCCATTCGAACGGGCGATGTACGATGGCTCGCTGATACAGATCACGCGCTGCTTCGAGGTTGCCCGCTTTCTTTTCCAGCACGCCCAGATTGTTTAACGCCATCCACGGTGCGCGGTTGTGGGCAATGACATCCTGCCAAAGCGTCCGCTGGTTTTCAAACACCGGTTGGTAGGCCATATTGCGCCCGCCAAGTGCGATGAGGATCAGCGCTGCCAAAACAGATTGAAGCTTGCGATGTCGCTTGGTCAGCCAATAGAAACCTGCAGCAAACAGGGCGATGATGCCCATGCCCGCGTGGTATTGGAAGTGGTCAGCAACAAACGAGAATCGCATGGGGAAGACATCAATAAAACCCAATGCCGGGAACAACGTGCCTGCGAAAAACAGCAGGGCGACCACCGGCCCGTATCCCCAGAGTTGACGGTTACGCCAGCAGCCGTAGACAGCCACGACGAACCCAACGGGCAAAAGCCACTGCCACCATTGGCTGGTGTCCAGGTTCCAGTAGTCATAGAAAAACACCAGATGCTCAGGCCAGAGAATTTTGCCTGCATAGAACCAGAGCGCACGTCCCGCAATGAGAAACCGGTCACCGAGGCTAAACGCCCAATCCGCACCTTCAGCACCGACGTGATGCTTCTCCATCATCGCGGTATGCAGACCAAGGCCGATGCCAATGACGAACATCGGCAGTAGACATAGCAGATCACGCCAGGGGAATTGGCGTCGCTGCCACCACATCACCAAAACCAATGCAGCAGGCAGCGTGCAGGCGACGGTCTTGCTGAACATCGCACCCAGGAAACACAGTAGAGATAAGCCGTACCACAGCCACCGACGCGGGGATGGTTGGACAGTGGGGAGTTGGGGTTGAATCGTCTTGTGATGGGTCCCGCTGAAGCGCAGGTACAGTAGTGCTGCCAGCAGGTAGAACACGCCGCTAAGGACGTTCTTTAACTCGGTGACCCATGCAACAGATTCCACCTGAATCGGGTGCACCGCAAAGATCATGGCTGCCAGATACGCACCGGGGATCGACATTCGCCTGAGCACCCGCCACCACAGCAGGCTCACCAGCGCGTGACAAATCACATTCACCAGGTGGTAACTCAGCGGGTCGAGCTCAAAGAGTTGATACTGCACCCAGAACAGTGTGTGCACCAACGGGTAATACTGGGGCACCGCGCCCGGCTCGGTCCAGATCCGTTTCAAACCTTCCACATCATGCAGCGTTCGGTTCTCAGTGACATAGTGATCGTCATCCCAGATAAACGCGCACTGCAATGCTGGCAGGTAGACCACCAACGTCAACAGCATCAACAACCCACCCATCAGCCATTGATGTCGGGGGGAAGTGGTTTCGGGTGTGGAAGCGGATCGTTCAATCATCAGTCGACAGTATAAACTTTTACGTGCCAGTGAGCTTGTCGGTTCATTGGCAAAATATCTCAAGCTGACATTCTCTCAAATCAGTGTCCCCAATGGGTTTGACGGGGGACGAATGTCAGATCAAACCCGTTTTCGAAAATATTTACGTTAATTCGCTTGACTTGTTCAAAGTCGTGGCGAAAATATTTACGTAAGCTGTTTTTGAAAGTCCACAACCTATGGCCGTCAGTCTCAAACAAATTGCCGCTCAGACCAACGTCTCCATTGCTACCGTTTCCAAGGTGCTTTCGGGACGTGAGGATGTGTCGGATAAGACACGTCAACGGATTCTCAAAGTGGCCAAGGACATGAACTATCGCCCGAATCTGCTGGTTCGTGGCATTCAGACCGGGCGGACCAACACCATCGGTCTGATGGTTCCCGTAGGCAATGATGCGTTTTTCTCCAACATTGTTGCTGGCGTTCACAAGCATCTGCAACAGGAAAACTATGTCCCCATCCTCCTCTGGGCTTCACGCATGCCTGACAACCAATGGTCAAGCAGGACGGAGCTGGAGCTGATTCATCAGCTCGTGGATCGCCGCGTGGATGGCTTGATCATTCGCCCGATTGAGGATTCTGCTTCTGATGACTACCTGCATGAGATTCACGATCACCGCCTGCCTTTGTTCGCGGTGGATCGTGCGTTACCCAACTCGCATCGCGCCGACT
>JBICHS010000281.1:0-6362 GCA_043101135.1 Phycisphaeraceae bacterium JB051 | reverse complement strand
GGTGTAGGTTGCGACATTGCCACTGAGTTGACGGGTGACACCGGCTAATTGCTGCCAGGTCCAACCAGCAGGATCGGTGCCGTTGAACTTGTATAACAGGTCAAACTCAATCAAGCGATCAAAGCCGCCGGTATAGCCGGTCTGCGGGTTCTGATCATCATCAATGAGACATTGAATGATCAGAGGTTCGACGACGGTGTCACATTTGATCTGCATTTGCCAATCAATTGCGGTGCGTGTTGTTTCAACATTGAGAACCTGTGCAGCGTTAACTGCGAGCGGGGCCACAAAGAACAGGCACAGTGATACTGCCAGAAGCGCGGACAAACGTCGCATCATGTTTAACTCCAAAATGATGATGGGTTCGGATCAGTAAGGCCAGGTAAAGGAATGCGTCATGGCAAACTTCGTACTATCTCCGCTGGTGAGATAGGTCTCATTCCAGCCGATAAGATCTTTCTCATACTGCAGCACGCCAACGTGATTATCAGCATAGAGGCCGTTGTTTTGTTGCGGCCCACCACTGCCACCATGTCGCGTCCAATCGACCATCCCCCAGCCGGCCGTTGTGGGTGAAACCGTATTGGGCAATTCATGCGTGAAGTAATAGTCATGCCGATTGTCGGTGACCAGAATGGTCTGCGTAGGGCGCTGCATGAAATCAAAACGCTGTGCGGTATAAAACTTATTCTCAAAGAGACTGTTGCTTGTCATCCATTCGACTTGGTCATGCACACCATTACTGCCACTGTCACGGAAGAACATGTACAGGTTCACACCGTAGCTGGATTCAAGTTCGCCATCCTCAAACTCCGCATTGGGATCCGGGTCGATTTTCCAGACATCGGTGCCAGAAGAATCAATGCCGTCTTCGGGACAGTAAAACGGATTGGTCGCACGGCCAGAGACTTTGCTTTGCAGATACTTGCTGACCTTGATCTGCCAGTACTTGCCATACCACGGATCATCAGACACATCGGCATAAGCGTAAGGCAGGTAGTTTTTGTTGTCGTTGGAATACATATGCATGGCCAGGCCAATCTGCTTCTGCTGATTCTGACAAACCGAGTTGCGTGCGGTTCGACGCGCGGCACTCAAGGCAGGAAGAAGGATCGCAATGAGCAATGCAATGATGGAGATGACCACAAGTAGTTCGATCAATGTAAACGCGTTTGAGCTGGCTGATTTTGCCATTTCTAATTTCTCCAGTGGCGTGACAAAACGTACCGTGGTGGATAGTGCTGTCAAAAGCATACCCCCGGCCTGACAACTTGTCAATCTATTTGTATTGACAATGTATCATTTTTTGATATTTTTGGCTATTTTTACTGATGCACGAGTTTTTACTTGATAATACAAGTTGGCTTTGTAATATATAGACATGTCAACCACAACACTCCCCAAATACCAACGTGTCAAACGCCAGCTCATCCAGGAGATCGAGTCAGGCAAGTTTCCCGCAGGCAGCGCGTTTCCTTCGGAATACCAACTACTTGAACGCTTTGATGTCAGCCGCCCAACCCTGATCCGATCCTTACAGGAGTTGGTAAATGAAGGATATCTGAATCGCCAGCGTGGCAAGGGCACGTTTGTATCCAGCCGCCAACCTGTCAACCAACAGGCCGCAGCCAATCCGATCGCCGCACATACAACACCTTTTACCGTTTTTATCTCTGAAGATGTTGCCAGCCTTTCAGGACCGGCACGGGAGATCCAACTGCGGATCATGCGTGGGATTCAAGAAGCACTGGGCCCATCCTATAACGCTTCGACCATTCGACATGCCCCCCGCAATCACATTGACAAGCAAACCCGCACGTTTCTTGAAGACACGCCCCCCGGCGTTGCCCTGCTCATTGAGCCTTCATGCTTCACGACACTCAAACCGACACTCATCGAACGCGGCTGGGAAATCTGGTCGATCAACCAGAAGACCGACGATGGTCACTGCGTTTTCATCGACCAGAAACACGCGGGCTACCTGGCAACAAAGTATCTGATTGATGCCGGCCGAAGCCACATCGTCTTACTTAACGGCCCAAGCGAAGACTACTGGGGATTTGCCGCCCGACGCGATGGGTATCTTCAAGCGATGTCTGAAGCCCAAATGACTGTCACACCCAACAGCATTTTCGAAGCCTCTCACAGTATCGACAGCGAAGCCGGGCGGGCAATGATGCGTCAGCTTCTGGACAGCGGCATTGATGTCGACGGCGTGGTCGGCGCCAGTGACTCCAAAGCCATCGGCGCCATGGCACACGCGATTGAACGAGCGATCAACATCCCCGACGACATCCTGTTTGTGAGCATCGACAACACACTGGCTCATCAGGCTGACCCACCCCTGGCTGCCGTCGCCATGCCGTTTGAAGCGATGGGATATCAGGCCGCTGCCCAGGCACAACTCGCATGGACGCGTCAGAAAAACATCTCGACCTGCATTGCTCATATTTGTCTGCGCCCATCATTGGTGGAGCGTTAAAAAAACCTTTGAATACTGGTCTTTTTTGTTTACTGGAAGCCAAGCATGACAACTCTGTCAAACACCCAACCATCGAATTCCGCTGCCAAACCCTCGACGATTCGTATCGCTGCCGTCGGCATGGGCGAGCGCGCAACACACATCATCAAGCTACTTTCCAAAGCCAAAGAGCAGGTCGAACTCGCCGTCCTGGTCGACCCCAACTCACAGCGTGCCGAATACTGCAAGGAAGACAAAGAGATTCGCACAGCCGGGAATTTCGTGCATTACCAAAGCCTTGACCAAATGCTCCAAGCCGCACCGGAGATTGACGGCGTGATCGTTGGGACACGATGCAACCTGCACACGCCCATTGCTTTGAAGATCGCAAAACTCAACGTGCCGATCTTTTTGGAAAAACCAGTCTGCATCAATTGGCAGCAATACGAAATGCTTGAAACCGCCTTTGCAGACCACTATGACCAGATTGTCATCTCCTTCCCACTACGGATCACCCCCCTGCTACTTGCTGTGCGCGAGTACATCACCAACGGACGCCTGGGAACAATCAACCAGATTCAAGCAGTCAACAACGTAGCGTATGGCAATGTCTACGTCGACAGCTGGTATCGTGATTACGATCTGACCGGCGGACTCTGGCTGCAAAAGGCAACACACGACTTTGACTACATCCACTTCCTTGCCGACTCACAACCACTGTGCATCACGGCGATGCATTCACAGCAGGTCTGGAAAGAACCGGTGCTGCATCAGGACGCAGGCTCTGCCATTGTGCAGTATGCCAGTGGGATTCATGCCAATTACACACAGAACTTCCTGACACGCAAAGACGCAGGCAAACGTGGTGCCACCATCACCGGCGAAGACGGCAGCATCACCTTCGACTGGTACACCGAAACCTTCACATTCCATAGTCACATTGATAACCGTATCGAAAACGTCTCCCTCAAGTCCGACAGCGGCCACGGCGGCGGTGACGGGAAACTGGTTGCCAACTTCATTGATGTGATTCTCAAACGTGACACCTCCAAGACATCCCTGCACGAAGGACTGCTCTCAGCGGGAACCTGCCTTGCTGCCCGTGATGCTGCGAATCTCAACAAGGTGATGGCCATCCCCGTCCCCTTCAGCAATGAGAAACCCCAACCGCTCAAACAACGCATTGAACCCGTGGAATAATCCCTCAAAGACAACCGGGTATATAGCCGAGTCATATTGACTCGGCTGAATTGGCGAACGAACATCATCGCCAGTGCTTTATGCAACACATTCGGTCAGTACTGAAAACAAAAACAGCGACACGCTTATCCAAACGTGTCGCTGTTTTGATTTCATATCAGACGGCAATCATGCGTCACATAGGCTGAGCACGACAGCAAAGTTGCAACGCCAAGCCCCACGGATCACGGAGCATCGCCAGTGTGTCACCAGCTGGTGTCATAAAGGGCGCATCCACGACAGATGCGCCCGCATTAACCAATCGATCACAGTCTGCCTCAACATCATCACTGACAAATGCAAGATGCAGCAGCAGCGGATGCATGGAAGCATAGTCAGGCAAAGACGCTTTGGGATTGGCGTAAATTTCAATGAGCACGCGGCCTGTTTCATCTGCCAGAAAATGGGTATCCGCTTCGCCACCGACATGGCGCGAGATGGTTAAACCCAAATGCTCACCATACCACTTCGTCATGGCAGCAGGCTCTGCCACCTGAATCGCAACGTGTTCCAAACGCATGATCAATCCTTGTCTGAAAGTTTAGGCTTTGACAATTGTCCAGCATCCTGAATCTTCAAGACGCAGTGCATATTGTCGGCCTGTTGTGCGTTCTGACAAGTCGATGGCCTGTTGATTTTCATCAACTTTGATATGCCAATCCACGCAGCCAGCAAGACCGGTGGTGCTCGTGCCGTTCTCATCGGTCTTGATATGCCAATCCGCAACCGGACCATAACGATCCACCGCAATGGCATGCAGTGATGCGAGTTGCTTACGCATGGCATGATCACGCCAAGTCAGCAGATGACCGCTGCCCGAATGACCTTCACCGGGATGATCAGGCAGGCAGTGATACGCATCATGCACGCAGGCAAACTGAACCGTGGAAGGCAGACCACCCGAGCAGTTAAAGAGCTTCATGCCTGCATTGCCACGACGTGCGACCACGCGATCCTTACCGACATAGCGATAGTCCAGCGTGCCGTCACGGTTATTCAGTAGCCAATGCCACTGCGTTCGAACGGGCGCGTCAGCCTTGATGTGGTCGACAACAAAGACAACATTCGCGCCACAGAGAATCACAATACGACCAAAGTGAGTAAGCGGTCTGCCATAGAGCTTGGAAACTTCACCACCCATGACGCGGACATCATCAATCTGCGCCGCGATGAGCTGACGACCACCTCGTGACGGCGGATCACAGGGCGATGTCTTTTCGCGGAGTCGCCGTGTTTGGCGTGACTGCTCAAGCATTTGAATCGAGCCCTGATCTTCCTGCGGGCTACGAGCCACATCGGCAACTTCAGCCATAAAGGTACAGGTGTTATGTGTTTTGGTGCTTGTTTCGACATTGTGATACAGGTTGCGATAACAGGCATGACCGGGGTCAACGAGCATGCGTTCATCATTGTGAACCAGGATAAAGCTGTTCAGATCGCCATGCAGGTGTCCCGGGCCATACAGCGGATCTTTGCCGGTGTGAAAACCCAGAACGGTCTTACCGCCGAAGGTGTCACGGGCAATGATGTCGCCACAGGAAAAGTCTGCCAACTCGGGAAGCCTGGCTTCGACTGGTGAGATGGGCTTGACAGCGTATGTTGCCAAAGGCAAAGTCAATGCGCCCCAGTCGGTGACCAGGCCAAAGGTCGCCTGATCATGCGGCCCCTGTGCGGGGAACTGCCCATAAGCTTTTTCATATAACCAACGCGCCAGGCCTGCTTCGGTCGGATGCGACTGAGCAGCACGGGCAGCAATGTGAAGCAAAAACTCAGCAGAAGGCTTGAAGACCGCACCAGAATCATTGAAGTTCAAACTGCGGGCTTTGAGTGCAGGCCCCCAACCGGTCAAAGCCTTGTTATACAGAAAGGAGTAGCTGGCCCAACGGGCATAACCTGCATAGTTACCGATCGGCACGACATTACTATCCGCTTCATCACGACGACGCAACGCTTCATGCGCCATCATTAACGAATAGCCAGCATAGTTGCCATACTGCAGAGACTCAGAATACGAGCCATCCGGCTGGAAGACTTGCGAGCAAGCAGCCAGATGCTTACGTGAAAGCTCCAGATATTTTTCATTGTTCAAGACAGCAGCAGCGACGGTCATGCCTGAGGTCAGTACGCAGTACCAGTTGGCCATGTGATCGTTGCCTTCGACCCAGTAAGCACACATTGCCATGCCGCGTTCGGTCATGACATCGGCAACTTCCTTTTGCTCTGCTTCGGTCAAGACGTCAGCAGCAAGGTCCAGAACCATCGCCAAACCCCATAGGATGTGCGTGGTTTCAAGGAAGCCTTTCTTGCCAGCCTCGTCGGGCGCATCAATGAGCGTGCGATAGGTTGGCCCGGTCCAATCAATCGCGGTGCGACGGGCAATACTCAGCGTCACATCACGCAGCCAAATGGCCGTCTCTTGGGAAGGCTTCAGCGCATAGACCATGGCAGCATCCCCCAGATACTCAGCCACAACGCGCCACCAGTCAATGGTGTCATCCGTGGAGATGAGCCCGGGCTTGATCGCTCGTTCACGAACACGTGATTGCAATGCCCAAAACAAATCCGTCATCAACGGACCGCGATGCTTGGAATCGAGAATGGCTTGTTTTTCATTTTCAGTCAGAAACAATGACATGGGAACCTCATGACGTAGATATAGAAC
>JBICHS010000280.1:0-10161 GCA_043101135.1 Phycisphaeraceae bacterium JB051 | reverse complement strand
ACCTGAACCACGGGCGTTAGCGGGAATGCCGCGACTACGTGCTTCGTTGACAAAGTCCCACACAATCAGGAAGTATGCGGAGATGATCTTGTCAGCCAGGATTTTGAGTTCACGTTCAAGACGTGCACGAATGTCCTCAGTGATGCCGTTCTCACCGTATCGCCACAACGCCCCTGCTTCGGAGAGCAGGAACAAGGCTTCATCACACTGTTCTTTGAGTTCATCCTCGGAGATGTCTGCGTCTTTTTCCGAGTCGAACGGGATGAGCGTGATCTGCGAACAGAAGTCCTTGAACCAGGCAGTCGAACCAATGCGGTCACCGGTTTTGTATTGGATGACACGTTCTGCTGCCGTATCACCCTTGAGGGCTTTGATTTTGTCGCTCAGCGCGATTTTCACCACCGGTGCATGGTTGGCTGAAAAGTCGATTTCGACGTTACAGCGTTCTGCAATCTTGATGGTGTTTTCAATGGCCTCAGGACAATCCTTAAACAGCTCATCCATCTGCTCGGGGGATTTAACGTACAAGTCCTTGGAGTACTTGAGGCGGTTTTCCTCAAACTTTTTCTTACCCATGGAAATGCAGCAAAGTGTGTCATGGGCGTCCCAATCATCAAGCGTCAGGTAGTGCGCATCGTTATCACCAACCAGGGGCATGTTAAGCTCTTTGGCCATGCGTTTGACGTGCGGGATGATCTGCTGCTGCTCGCGGACATCGTGGTTCTGCAGTTCCAGGTAAAAGCGCGGTTCGCCGTTTTCGTTGGGCTTGAAAATTTCCGCATGCCACTTGGCTTCTTCGATGGCACGCTGGTAATGCTCTTCATTTTTCGTCAGCTCATATTGACAGAGATGGTAAGCAATGGATGACCCCAAGTGACCATTGATCGCGATGATGCCATCGGACCATTGGGCCAGCGTCGACTTGTCCATACGCGGTTTGTAGTAAAAGCCTTTGACGTAGGCATCGGAGGAGAGCTTAAGCAGGTTATGCCACCCGGTTTGATTTTCAGCAAGGAGCACCAGGTGAAAACCGCCGTCAGCAACACCGGTCGATTCCTTGCGCAATCGGTCTGAAGGCAGGCCGTTGACGTCAGGTGCAACGTAGGCTTCGATCCCCATAATGGGCTTGATGCCTGCTGCGCGGGCTGCGTTGTAGAACGAGCAGGCCGCGTGCATGTTGCCATGGTCGGTCACCGCGACCGCATCCATGCCAAGTTCCTTGACACGGTTGATGAGCTTGTCGATACGGTTGGCACCATCGAGCAGCGAATATTCACTATGCAGATGAAGATGAACGAAAGGCTTTGGCATCCTGCTCCCCATTGCTCTTTTCGAGCGTGTCCGGTCACCGGACGGGTCATTACATGGTTGGTTTTGTCAGTCGCCCCGAATACGGATAGTCTATCAGCTTCCCGCGTGTTTTTGAATACAGTAAAAAGGCATTTTCACCACAGAGAACACAGAGGGCTCAGAGACAAAGACATATAAAAAAACTCTATTTTCACTCTGTGCCCTCTGTGTCCTCTGTGGTAAAAAAATAAAACCATGTCCGACAACACCATTCAACTTTGGGCTGATGATTCAGCGAACAATTCGGATAGTCAATGGGGCAAGCCGCGTCTGGAAGTTTTCCCGCCGACGGGTCCGAAGGTTAAGAACCGCGCGGTGATCGTCTGCCGTGGTGGTGGTTACCAGGGGTTGGCTGAACATGAAGGTGCGCCCTTTGCCAAGCTTTTTGCGATGCATGGTTATACCGCGTTTGTGTTGACCTACCGCGTTGCGCCCAATCGTTTTCCTGCAGGCCATGACGATCTTTGCCGGGCGATTCGCATCATCCGTTCCAAGGCTGCGGAGTTGGCGATTGATCCTGATGACGTGACGATCATGGGCTTTTCAGCGGGTGGGCATCTGGTGAGTACGGTCGCGACGCAGCCGGAGGTGCATGTCAGTGACGAAGATGATCTGGCATCACAGTTCAGCGCCCGACCCAACCGGTTGATCATGGGTTACCCGGTGATCAGTTTCACGCAGTTCCCGCACAACGGTTCGTGCAACAACCTGCTTGGTGAAGGCAATACCGAAGCGCAGCGTCGGCAGTTTTCCAATGAGTTGAATGTGGATGACAAGACGCCGCCGACGTTCATCTTTTTCACCAGTGACGATCCGGTGGTGCCGGTGGAAAATGGCTTGATGTTTGCCGCCGCCTGCCACAAGCACGGTGTCCCGGTTGAACTGCACAGCTTCGAACACGGCCCGCACGGGATGGGCCTGGCAGAAAACGACGAACACGTGGGCCTGTGGATCAAGCTGATGACCAACTGGATGCAGAAGGAACGTTAAACGATTCAAGCCTGTTTACAAGGCATTTTTTACCGCAGAGACGCAGAGACCTCAGAGCTAAGAGAGAAAGAACATTTTTTTTCTTCGTGACCTTCGTGCTCTTCGTGTCTTCGTGGTAAAAACAAAAACTGACAACACTTCAACCGAGTTGAAAGAACAAGACATGTCCACAAGCCAAAACAAGTGTCGCCCCATCACCTTGCTATTGATTATTGCGTGTTTACTGACCGCCATCATGCCACAGATGCTACGTGCCGAAGAAGCCCACGTTCCCAAAGACAAACTGCACATCTACCTGTGCATCGGGCAATCGAATATGGCAGGTCGTGCGCCATTCACCGAGGAAGATGCCAAGCCGATTGACCGTTGTCTGCTGCTTAATGGTGAGGATCAATGGGAACCTGCTGCGATCCCGCTCAACAAGCATTCGACGATCCGCAAAGGGATCGGCATGCAAAAGATGAACCCCAGCTACATGTTCGCCAAGACCATGCTCCAAGCGGACAAAGACATCACCATCGGCCTGGTGGTCAATGCCAAGGGTGGCACGCGGATTGACCAGTGGAAAAAAGGCATGGAGAAACACAAGCCCGAAGAACCGTTTTATGTTGAAGCGGTCCGCCGCACGAAAATTGCCATGCAGACCGGCACCCTCAAAGGCATCATCTGGCATCAGGGCGAAGCCAATCGCAAAGACCCCAAATACATCGAAAAAATCAGCAAGTTCATCGCCAACCTTCGCGAAGATCTGGGCACACCAGACCTGCCGTTTGTTTGCGGGCAGATCAACATGGCTCAGGACCAGCCGATCAACACACTGATCCTCGAATTGCCCAAGCAGGTCCCGCACACCGGCGTGGTCTCCGCCGAGGGTTTGGTCGCGATGGATGCCTGGCATTTTGACCGCAAAAGTATGGTCGAACTGGGCTCCCGTTACGGCAAAAAAATGCTTGAGGTTCAAGGCAAAGTTAAATCGCAGGCAACGCACTGAGCTGCCAGCTTTACAAAATGCATATGTCGCTGGCTTGGTGAAAACAACTGTGTACAAGGCAAATATTGCCACAGATACACACAGATGAACACAGATAAAACAGTGGTATACACCCAAATCAAATTTTGACATCACGCCCGCTTCGCTCAAGACGCAGAGACGCGAAGCAAACAAATACTGGCTTTCTTTGCGCCTTTGCGGGCTTGGCGTGAGTAACTGTCTTCATTGGCTTGGTTGCTTGATAAAAGAAGCAGCTGGTTTCCCCCAAAATCATATCAAGAATAAAACACAGGCACGCTTGAACCTCCCTGTTCGAGCGTGCCTGTTTGGTTTGGGGAACAGTTGTTGCTCACTGCTGCGTGATTCAACCGGGCATGGCATAGAAAAATTCTTCACGAACGATCTTGCCGTCATCGTTTAACGTGTACAGACCGGACTCCTGCATCTGCATACGCTTGCCTTGCATGGGACCGGGGGCATTACAGGTGCAGTCGATTTTGAAGGTCACAATGAATCGGTCATCATGGGGAAACGGGCCGAGAATTTCTTCGCTGTGGACTTCGTGATTTTCGATCCACCATGTGTTCTTGCCACGGATCGCATCAATTCCCTTCATCTCACGGGGCATGTCCATCTCGGGACACCCCATCACTTCCACGCTGACAACATCATCAGCATAGAGCGTGTCGACAGCTTCCACATTCTTGTTTTGCTTACAGAGTTCAACGAGTTTGGTCCCAACTTCCAAGGCGAGTTCGGTGGTGGCGGGCATGTGCGTTTCCTTTGAAATAGGCGGTGAGGTGTCATGAGGTTTAACGGGTTCTCATGATAGGTTTTTGTTAGGTTTAAATCAAGATCAATTTTTCCCCGTTGATGCAAATTAATCCTTTCCTGACATTTGCTGTATTACCGGAGCAATGTATTCACGGGGCAGGCTCGGACGTAATGCAGGCACATGCAGCCCGGTTTTCCACATCCGCCCCAAGGCTGTGCATAGCTTGTGAGTTTTGACAACTGCAAGCGATTAAACAGGCTATAACCGGTAAAGACCCATACTTTTGGCCAGGTATCTGCAAACGGGGCTGCACGCGAGGCGATTGAACGTTATAGTAATGGGCTCGATTCGAACGGCCGGCAACCGGCCAAGGAATCCATTCAGCGGACAGTATGTCGCTGATTGACAGGCAGCATTGAAACGGAGACCCACCTTGCGTAGAAGTCGTCGGCCCATCAGAATCGCATCTCGTCAAAGTCAACTCGCACGCGCCCAGGCACAGGCTGTGGGACGTGTGTTGGGCAAACTTCATCCCGATGTCGCGATTGAGTATGTCTGGATCGATTCCGAGGGCGATCAACGTCTTGATATGTCACTGGCGAACGTCGGTGGCAAAGGTCTGTTCACCAAGGCCATCGAACGGGCGCTGCTGGCTGACAAAGCTGACGTTGCCGTGCACAGTCTCAAGGACCTTCCCGCGCAGATGACGCCGGGCCTGTCGATCGCTGCCATCCCCAACCGTGGTGATGCACGCGACTGCCTGATCTGCGATAAAGCCAACACCATTGAAGAGCTGCCCCAGGGCGCGACCGTGGGCACATCCAGCCCCCGCCGTAAGGCTCAATTGCTCAAACTCCGCCCGGACCTGCAGATTTCCGAGATGCGTGGCAATGTGGAAACACGTTTAGCCAAGGTACTCGACCGCCAGGAATATGATGCAACACTGCTCGCTGTTGCCGGCCTAAAACGCTCAAAACTCGGAAAATTCGCGGATAAACCGTTGGATCCCGCCGTGTTCCTGCCTGCCGCCAGCCAAGGTGCATTGGGTATTCAGTGTCGCACGGATGACCATGTGTCAATCTCACGCTGCCTGCCACTAAACCACACGCAGACCGCATTGGCTGTGCATGTCGAACGCGACATCATTGCTGGTTTGCAGGGTGACTGTCACAGCCCCATCGCTGCGTATTGCTATCCCTGCGATGCCGAAGGACGTCACTTTGAGGTCGTCGCCCGTGTGTTTAGCCATGATGGTCAACAGGTCATCGAAGCCACCGGCAAGGCTGAAGGTAAACTCCTGTCAAAACTCACCCAACAGATTCTCGATGAGCTTCTGGACAAGGGCGCTGCCGAAGTGCTCAACGGCGTGAGTCAGTTGATGCAGGGAATGGTGTAATTTCGGATTTCGGATTTCGGATTTCGGATTTCGGATTTCGTCCGCATCATAAACGACACAATTGCATCAATTACCGTTTCATTTAGCATTGTTGCGACAAAGCTGAAATTTGGAACTGGTAAGATGTTGGTATGAATCAAATACGCATACTCAAACGCGTAAATGAGATGCCCAGACTTTTGAAGTGGGCGACGTTGCCAATCTGGATGAATTGCATTCTATGGCCCATTCAATTGCGGTTTATGATTGGCGGCGCGATTGGGTCAATCGTACTATTAGCCATTAAATTAGGCGATATTCTGCCAATCCCCTGGCTTCATGTCCCAATGTGTTTTGTTGTTGCGTCAATGTCTTTACTAATCAGCAGTACAATCATGGCAATCGTCATGCTCATGATTGAATCGCTGAGATGGATTTTTGGCATTGCTGACGAAGATGTTCGCAAGAACATGGATAAGCTCTAGTTGTTGGCGTCCAAGCAGTTCAAAACTGCCATACAATCGTGCTAAACCGCAAGCGGTTAGGGGGAACTTCCGGGGGCAAACCCATTTTTCACCCGTTGGCCCTGCAAAAGATAAATAAATCCGTACAATCTGCGTTTTGGATATTTGTTAACGCAAACCCCGGTCGGCGTGTTGTCGGGTTGGGTGTCGTTCGACTATACTATTTGGCTCGACATCTTCGAGCGAAAGGATATGAATTATGGCAAGCCGCAAGCCCTTCGTCGGCGGTAACTGGAAAATGAACCTGCATGCAGACGAGTGCGCCAGCCTCGCCAAGCAGCTGGTTGACTCGCTTCCTTCCAATGAGAAGGTCGACATCGCTGTCTTCCCCGCGTTCCCCTATCTCGCTGCCGTCGGCGCGATCATCAAGGACTCGGCTGTGAAGCTCGGTGCCCAGGATTTCTACATCGCTGAAAACGGTGCCTACACCGGTGAAGTCTCCCTGAGCATGCTCAAGGACGTGGGCGTGGAAGTCGTTCTCGTCGGTCACAGTGAACGTCGTCACGTTCTGGGTGAATCCAACGCCCTGTGCAACGAAAAGACCCTTGCAGCTCTGAACGCTGGCATGGAAGTGATTCTGTGCATCGGTGAAAAGCTCGAACAGCGCGAAGCCGGTCAGACCGATGCCGTGAACTGGGGCCAAATGGCTCTGGGTCTTGCAGGCGTCACCGCCGAGCAGATGAGCAAAGTCACCATCGCTTACGAACCCGTCTGGGCCATCGGTACCGGCAAGACCGCCACCCCCGAAGATGCTCAGAAGGCTCACGCAGCCATCCGTGCTTACCTGACCTTTGCCTACGGTGAAGAAGTCGCTGCTGGTGTTCGCATCCAGTACGGCGGTTCCATGAAGCCGGGCAATGCCAAGGACCTCATCGGCCAAGCCGACATCGACGGCGGCCTGATTGGTGGCGCTGCTCTGAAGTCTGCGGACTTCACCGCCATCTGCGAAGCTGCTATCAGCTAACTTTAATTGTCTACACGGTCGGGCCATCCGCAGTGGGTGGCCCGACATTTTTTCCCGAGCAGTTTTTCAACACTGCAATGGAGTTCAATCAATGGTGCTCACCACCGGTTCGGTTCTCGTCACGCTTTTGTCGATCGCATTCGTCATTGTCTGCTTTCTGCTGATTCTCCTGATCCTCATCCAACGTCCCAAGGGCGGTGGCCTGGCAGGTGCTTTCGGTGGTGCTGGCGGTGGCAGTGATCAAGCCATGTTCGGCGCCAAAGCCGGTGACGCATTGACGTGGATCACCGTGGGCCTGTTTGTCGGCTTCCTGCTTTTGGCCATGGGGCTGACCTGGGCAACGGATCCGGGTGACGATGCCAATCAGGTCCAGCAGTTCACCATGCCTGTCGAAGGTGAAACCGATGCCGCTGCAACCACTGACGAAGCAACGGACACGGCAACCGACGAAGCCGCTGACATGAGTGAACAGGTTGATGCAGCTGTCGAAACCGTCAAGGAAGCTGCCAGCGATGCCGCTGAGGCGACTGGTGAAGCGGTCG
The DNA here is from genome assembly GCA_043101135.1 of Phycisphaeraceae bacterium JB051. Taxonomy (GTDB): domain Bacteria; phylum Planctomycetota; class Phycisphaerae; order Phycisphaerales; family Phycisphaeraceae; genus UBA7800. The sequence continues at coordinate 2,650 of JBICHS010000280.1, read as the reverse complement.
ACAAGGCTGTCGAAGTCACCAAGGAAGCTGCCGAAGCTGTCAAGACCCAAGTCGAAGAAGCCACCAGTGACTCGGAGGCAAAATGATCCGATCGATGACGGGTTTTGGTCAGGCCGCCAATCAGATTGATGGCGTGCATTACGCAGTGGAAATCCGTAGCGTGAACAACCGCTACTTCAAGTCCACCATTCGTGTGCCTGAAGAATTGGCCTCGCTGGAAACGGAACTGGAAACCCAGCTGCGTAAGCGTGTGCACCGTGGCTCGATCACACTCACCGTCAAGTTTCGTTTAGCTGACGATGTTTCTCCCTATCAAATCAACGACCTCGCGCTGCAGGACTATCTCAAGCATCTGCAACAACTGCGCGATCAAGTGGGTAATTCCCAAACCGCCAACATCGATTTGACCGCCCTGCTGGGTTTGCCCGGCGTGCTGGTTCAGACCGATGACCTGGAACAGATCACCGCCAAGGCACGTGTCGCGCTTAAGCCGCTGGTGGATCAAGCCATTGACGGGCTTTCCAAAATGCGTAGCGTCGAAGGCATGGCATTGGCTGAGGATTTGCTCGGTCACCGTGCTGCCATCGAATCGCGTTTGTCCGAGATTGCCCAACGTGCCCCGCAAGTGGTCGATGAATATCACGATCGCCTGCGTAACCGTGTCAACGAGTTACTTGCCAAAGCCCAATTGGATATCGCCCAGCCGGACCTGATCCGTGAAGTGGCTGTCTATGCTGAGCGTTGTGACATTGCTGAAGAAGTCAGCCGCCTCACCGGCCACATGCAGCAGTTCCAGGAAATGCTCACCAACGATAACGACGAACCCTCAGGTCGCACGCTCGACTTCCTCACCCAGGAAATGCTCCGCGAAGCAAACACCTTCGCAAGCAAGTCCAACGACGTGACCATCGCCCGACATATCGTCGAAGTCAAAGGTGCCATCGACCGCATCAAGGAACAGGTTCAGAACGTCGAATGAGACCCCCGGAAGTGTCGCAGCGATTAACGGGTGACGTTAAAACGAAAATACAAACGTAAAAAAACCGCGGTCGATTGATCGCGGTTTTTTTAATGTTTGTTGCGTGTCTACGTGCAATCGTGACATTCGCAATAACACGACGCATCCTACTCTGACAATAGCTGCAACACTGCGTGTTGCTGTTGCATCGTAGATGCAAATTTCAAAGCAACGTCAGAACAACTCACTCACTGATCATCAGGCACCGGTGCGAGATTGGGATACGTCGAACGCTTGATTCTGCTGGCAACGTCGGGCTTGATGTAGGCTGCTAGCGGGTGATTCTGCGATTGCAGGTCCTTGAGAATGCACAACGCCATCGCCTTGGCACCCGCAGGTGAAAAGTGCGAACGGTCTTTCTCGTTGCAACTCAAATACGCACTGTCATCTTCACCCAGCGCTTCCATCAACACTTCCGAGTGCATGTACAAATCCACCAGCGGTTGATCATGCTTCTTAGCCACTTCGATCATGGCATTACGATAACGCAGCAGCCAGGTCACCAACTTGCCATCACGAAAGACGCGACGATGCATCGGTGTGACGAAGACCATCTTCACGTTCCTGGCTTCAAACGAGCTGATGTACTGCTGAAGATACGTCTTGTAATCGCCATCCGCATCGGTGGACTCAGGTCGGTCTTTCTTATGTGAGTCGTTATGACCAAACTGGATCAAAGCATAATTTGCATTCTCAGCCAACGCGTTGTCCAGACGACCTTCCTTGATGAATGTCTTGGTACTGCGCCCCCCTGCTGCCAGGTTCACGATGGTGACTTTATCTGAAAGATATTCACCCATGACCTGCCCCCAACCGCGACGCTCATTAGGCAACTGATAATTCTGAACCGTCGAATCACCGCAGAGCACAATCTTGATTGCAGGCAATTCCTCAGCCTGTGTTTGTTCAGTCATACCTAATCCAACAACCCAACTCATCAACAATGTCAAAGCCAAAGTACGCATGTAAAAACTCCGAGAAAAAAGTGCTCCCAGTCAGACATCGTACCGACTGGGAGCAGGTGAAGGTTAATCGTAACGAATCATTCTTTTAAACAATCAGTTGGGCAAGAGCTCCAACGTCATGTTATCAATCATGACCGGACCGGACATGCCTTTGGGCACACGGATGGCAATGCCGGAGAAGCGTTGTGCTTTGGGCATCGAATCTTTGAGCGGGATACTGTACTTCTGCCAACCGTTAATCTCATCACCCACTTTGTATTTGGACGTGTAGACTTCCTTGCTGCCGACACCTTTTTCCATGGTCAGCAATTTGATTTTCATGTTGGTTGTCGAGCTCATGACAAATTGCAGTGCCCATTCCCCTTGCTCAGAATCAGGGGTAGCGTGATCGGTGCCATCGCGTTTGGTGCGGAAGGTAACACCGCCTTGACCGGGCGTACCAGTGATGCCGATGCAGTTACTGCCATCGGGGCCTTTGCCTGCAAAGTCTTTCATCTTGCCACCACTCCAACCGCTGTGATACCAGCCGGAGCTGCGTTTGTTGTCGTAGACGCTGATGGACTTGAGACTGTTGGCATCACCTTTGGGCATGTCCGCCAACTGAGGTTCAGAGCTTGCTTTGGAAACGGAGCCGGTTGAAGCAGCGGAACTTGTCGGTGCAGCAGCA
>JBICHS010000279.1:0-7045 GCA_043101135.1 Phycisphaeraceae bacterium JB051 | reverse complement strand
CACGAATTTTCTGCATCTGTTTTTCAGAGTATTTGAGTAAGTCCACGGGCTGAGCAGATGACGGCTTCCACCCGTTGCTACCCGACTCAAAACGACCGGGTGGTGTTGGCACGAGTTGCAAGGTCGACAACGCGGAGACCGATTTACCACAACCTGATTCACCGACCACGCCCAGTGTTTGCCCCGGGTAGATTGACAGGTTCACGCCGTTGACCGCACGCACGCGACCAGCAGGCCCGTCGAAAGAGACCGCCAGATTCTCAACGCGGAGGAGTGGTTGCTTCTCTTGGCTTTCTTGTGGCATCATGTCGGTCACAGTTGAGCTGCTTTCTTAAGTTGCGGGTCAATGGCGTCACGCAAGGCTTCACCCACGAGGTTGTAAGCAAAGACGGTAAAGAAAATCGCAAAGCCCGGATAGATGGCCATCCACCATGTGAAGACACCCCCCTGCCCGCGAGCCTGGTTGAGCATCTGCCCCCAGCTTGGTTCTTCCACAAGTCCGAGTCCAAGGAAGCTGAGCGTGCTCTCGGTGAGAATCGCACCGGCCACACCAAAGCTCGCGCTGACCAAGACCGGCGTCACACCGTTAGGAAGCATGTGCTTAAACAACACCGATCGCAGTGGTAAACCACAGGCAATCGCAGCCTGCACAAAATCCTGTTCGCGAAGCTTGAGAAACTCAGCACGTGTGAACACCGCATAACCCACCCAACCGGTGAGGCCCAGAATGATCATCATCAAATACAGGTTGCGCCCATAAAACGCGACAAACGTGATGAGCAGGAAAATCGTGGGGATCGAGGAAAAGACTTCAACCAAACGCATGCCCAGCAGGTCCACCCAGCCGGAGAAATAGCCCATGAGCCCGCCGATGATCACGCCAATGCAAATGGCAATACCCGTGGACAGAAAGCCCACAGCCAATGCGATTCGGCAAGCGTGAATCATGCGACTGCACAGGTCTTCGCCATCACCAGTCGTCCCCATCCAGTGCTTACCCGACGGTGAAAGGAATCGCGTTTCTTCCATCTCACGAAAACGATCCGTCGGCGAGTATGGCACGATGGTCATCACCGCCCACTGAGCTTCGTCTGCTGCCAACGCTTCACGGTACTGACTGTAGACAATGGCTTGCGGTGGCTTGATCAGAATCAAAGAAAGGATACTGACCACCACGCCGAGCCCTACAAAGATCAAAATGCGTTTGCCAAAGTGCATCGACTTAAAACACAGCAGAATCGCAGCCACCAATGTCAACACCAGAATGATCACATCCGCAGCAGTCAGGTGCTTGAGCATCGGGCTCGAAACGCCGTCCGCCGTCTTCCAGAGGATCGGGTGACTGGAGGCAAGTAACGGCCCGAAGATCGCAAAGAACGCAACCAAACCAATCCACGCCAAACCCACGCGAGCGCCCCAGCGCCCGGTCATGTCCAAAAGCACACCCGCAAGAAAACTCCGCGGCCGCTTGGCTTTGATGGTTTGTGATGTGTTGATGGTTGTCATAGGTTACGTTGATCCAAGGTTCAGAGAATTTAGCCACAGATGAACACAGATGAACACAGATGTAAGGCATTCTTTTTTGAGCACCAGATGTGAATCTGGTGCAGGTTCGAATAATACACCTTCGATGGGCATCGCATTGACATACGATGCTCAGTAGCTTTGCTTATCAATCTGTGTTTATCTGTGTTCATCTGTGGTTAATTGTCTTTCTCACAAATATCATTCATAACTCACACGCGGGTCGGCCATGGCATAGAGCACGTCACGCATGATCTCACTGGCTAAACCAATCAGGCCACCGATGAGCGTCGTGCCCATGAGTAACTCACGGTCTTTCATAAAAGCAGCTTCAACACCAAGTTTCCCCATGCCGGGGATGGAGAAGATGTTCTCCACGATGACCGAACCCACAAACAATGCAGGGATGATCGACGCTGCAACGGTAATCAACGGCAACAAACTGTTGCGGAACACATGCCGAAACAACACGTCATGTTCACTCACGCCCTTGGCTCGCACCGTGCGGACATAGTCACTGCGAATGTTATCCAGCACCGAGCCACGCATCAGCTTGGAGAGCACGGCAAACCCGCCATAGGTCAAACAAAACACCGGCAAAATCAGATGCCAGATCGTGTCAAGCAAATACCCACGTTCAAAACCATGACCCGTAAACGCAGGCAAAAATCGCATGGTGTCAGCTTCCAGTGAATGAAGCCCTGCTGTGGGGAACCACCATAAATATTGCTTGTTGGCAAGATACGAAATCAACAACACCCCTGCCAGAATTACCGGAAAGCTCCACAGCGCGATCATGGTAAACCCGCTGACAATGTCGAACCATTTGCCACAATGTCTGGCTGCGTAAATACCCGTAAGAATTGCTACGCAGTAAATGATCGGGATCGTAATGACATTAAGCAGCACCGTCACCGGCACGGCCTGAGCGAGCATCTGCGTCACCTTCCGACCACGCAGCGATTGCCCAAGGTCCGGCCACTTGATTGCAGGTCGGCTAAAGAGAATTCGCTGACGCCCTGCCAATTGAGATTGCAAAAGGCTGCGGAGTTCACGTTGCTGATTGAGTTGGGTGTCTGCCTTGGTCACGCGGTTCAAATCACGCTCAAGAATGTTGGGGCTCAGCTCTTTAATCCATGCCAACCCCGCATCGACATCAGCGAGTAACTCACGCACCACCGACACCGCTGCGGTCGGCTCGATGTCCTTGTACTTGGCCATGTTCAACACAAGATCATCCAGCGCGCGTGGCGTGCCGAGTTTGGGAAGCAGGTCATCGGCAGCAATGGCGTCGGACATCGCCTGCATCTGTTCATCGGTAAACGTCAGCTGCGATGTATTGAGAAAACCAACAGGCGAAACCTGATTGACCCAACGCCCGTACTGCACGATGGCAGGTTGATCCAAGCCGTAACGCCGTTCGAAATACTCACGGATGCGGCGGGCCTCATCGCCTTCGGTTTGAGCCCCCTGCTCATTCAGAACATTGCCACCAAAGCCACCGGGGGCAAAAGCCATCACAAAGAACACCACCGCCGTCACGCCAATGAGCGTGGGGATCATGAGTAAAAGTCGGCGGATGATGTAAGTAAGCATGGTGGTTTTCGTTTTAAACCGCCAAGGCGCCAAGAACGCCAAGGTCGGAAAGAGAGCCTCAAATCAATTGTTCATCAACCGTATTGCCAACATCACACAAGTTAAAATCTCAGATTGAACTTGGCGTCCTTGGCGTCTTGGCGGTTATCTGCCTTTCAAAAAATCATAGTCCCCAACGCTGGAGTTTGCGGGGGACGTACCATTCTTCCAACTCATTGATGCCGGTCTTCACACGCTGGACATTCTTGATGCGTTTGTCCATGAAGAGCACCGCTTTGGTGGTCCAGAGGAACGTGTAGGGCTGGTCTTCGTGGAGGATGGCATGGACCTTGTGCCAAAGTGCCATGCGTTTATTTTCGTCCATGGTGATGCGGGCTTCATCGATGAGTTTGTCCAGATCCTTGTTGATGTAGTGAATGTAATTATCACCGCCATCAGCCACCTGATCGGAATGGAAAATCTGGTTAGGATCACCTTCAATCGTGCCCGACCAACCCAGCGTCATGGCATCAAACTGACGCTGACCGATTCGCTGAATCATGATCGACCACTCCAGTGGATCAGGCTCCATTGCAATCCCCGCACGAGCGTAGGCATCCTTGAGATAGAAGGCCATCTGCTTGTAGTTTTCGCTGGAAGCTGGGTAGATGAGTTTGAAGGTGAACTTCGTGCCATCGGTTGATTCGATCACACCATCACCATCACGGTCTTCAAAGCCCGCTTCCTTGAGCAGTGCCTTGGCTTGGTCCGGCGCGTAAGGCCAAAGCTCCACATCGGGATTGGCCTGTTTACCCAGGCGATGAAATGGCCCGCTGCATGGCGTTGCCAAACCGACCATCAGATTTTTGGACATCTGGGCGCGGTTGGTGAGCATGGTCATGGCCTGACGCACACGTTTGTCCGCAAAGATGGTTGGCTTACCTTCAAGCATCTGATTCCAGGCGATGTAACGGTACCCGCCGGTGATGGTTTCAAACTCAAAGAGTTGTTTTTCCTTGAGCAGTTGCTCGTCTTCCTTGAGTGCAACATACTGCTCCGGTGTCGGGCCGTAACGGTCGAGTTCACCATTGCGGAAGGCAACCAGGCGTGCGTTGTCATCGAGAATTTCGCGGTAGACAATGCGATCAATCGCAGGCGCGACGCCCCAGTATTTGTCATTGCGAACCAGTTCGATCTTGCCTTCGCCGGGCTTCCAATCCTGGGGGTTGTCCGCCATCTTGTACGGGCCGCTGCCGAAGAGTAAACCGGTGGATTCATTGAACTGAGCTTCAGTGAATTGGCCGTAAAAATGCTTTGCAAGAATCGTGATCCCTGCACAGACATCAAAGCCTTTGAAGTAGGTTTCCTTGAGTTTGAAAGTGACTTCATAAGGGCCATTAGCAGTGACCGATTCGACCTTGTCGTAGTAAGCGCGATCGCGTGGTGCTGCGACTTTGGGATTCATGATCCAGTCAAAGCTGAAGACCACGTCTTCGGAGGTGAACGGCTTGCCATCGGAGAAGGTGACGTTTTCGCGGAGCTTAAAGACGATGGTCAAACCGTCATCACTGATGGTCCAACTCTTGGCAAGCATCGGCTGCCACTCAAGGGTCATCGGATCACGATTGGCTAACGACTCGATGACATGGTCTTCAAGCACACGTTGATAAACGTCAGATGAGATCAGTGGCGTGAGTTTGCTGACCGTCGAACCAAACGGATAAATCACCCAATCGCCGCTGGCATAATCCGGCTCATTCATCGGCGCGAGCACGCGGGCAAATGGGCCATCGGCATCGACGTTGGTCTTGCCAGTTTGTGTGGTGGTTGCGACCTGCACACCTGAGGCAATCTTGTTTGCCAGTTGAGTGATCTCGTCACCTTGAGCATCCAATGTCGTCTGGATTTTGCTGAGTTTATCCCACTGCCGATCATCCTGGATCATCTTGAACCAGAGCGTGATGAGAATCGCCACAAGCAGCAGGCAGACGATCCAATCCTTCAAACCAAATCGGTTGTCCATGAACTGTCCTTCGCCAGTTAATTCCGAAGCTGTTTCAGTGATGAAGATTGTAACGCAAAGATGGCATCAGCGGTGAGATTTACGCGATCGCGGGTCGAGTTTATCGCGCAGGGCATCGCCAACAAAGTTGAGCCCCATCAACGTGAGCCCGAGCAAGACGCATGGCCAGACCAGAAGCCACCAACGTGTGAACGAACCGGTGAGTCCGATGCTCGCAAGTTGCTCGGTGCCTTCGGAAGCGAGATTACCCCAGCTTGGCATGGGCGCCTGCACGCCGATTCCAAGGAAACTCAGGAACGATTCCTGCAATATGGCGTTGGGAATGGTCAAAGTCGCATAAACGACAATAGGACCGACCAAATTGGGTAATAAATGGTACCAAAACGTCCGAACGGGTCCGACGCCGCATGCGCGAGCGGCTTCGATGAAAGGTTGCTCGCGAAGACTGAGTACCTGCCCGCGGATCACGCGCGCTAACGTCAACCAACTCACCCCGCCGATGGCAATGAGCAACGTCAGTAACTGTGACAACTGCACCGCCCATGTATCAGGCATCACCCACTTGGCAACATGTTCAACGAAGGGTGACAAAGCCAGATCAAGCAGCACCACCAAGAGGATGTAAGGCAGACCAAAAAGCACATCAACAATGCGCATCATCAGCGCATCAATTCGGCCCCCCGCATAGCCTGCGATCGTCCCCCATGTCACCCCGATCCCCACGGAGATAAATGCAGCACTGATGCCGATTCCCAAACTGATCGCCCCACCGAGTAAACACCGCCAGCCCAGTGACCGCCCCAGCCCGTCACTTCCCATCCAGAATTCACTGCCGGGCGCGGCGTTGATGACCGTGTAATCCTGCGCGTCATACTGCTTTAACGACCAGGGCAAACTCAACAGACAAGGCAGTGCAATCCCAAGCAATAACACCGCACCAATCATGCCAGCACTTAACCGCCATCTTGTTCGACGCTGTGGCAATGTACTGAGAATCGGCTCCATGAGGACATTGTAGCGACATGCCTTATTGATGCTCATTCACACCAATGCGCATCACAATGGAAACTAAAAACAGTCGCTGGCGTGATTACCAGCGACTGTGAGTTTATCAAAAAGATTTGATCAAACAGTTGGGTAATCAATCACCAACCCACGGAAGAATTCTTGCCTTGCTTGGTGATTTGTTTTTCGTCTTCCCAGACGGCCAAGCCGGTCTTCACGTCGACCAGGGACATCTGGAAGGTGAAGGTGGTTTGGCGGATCTTGCCGGCTTCTGCTTTCTTCTCCAGAATCTTGAAGGTCAGCGAGTAGTCGACCAACTGCAATTCGGGGGTGTACTGCGTGCGATCTGCGGGCGTGTTTTCACGGGCATACTTCGAAGCGATGTTGCTTTCACCGCCAAGATCACCCTTGTCATTGATCGTCATGATGGTCTGGGCGACACCGGCTTTGTTGAGGGTCACGCGGATTTTCTTGAGTACTTCGTCACGGTCAATCTGCTGTGAGGTATTGTTGACATAACGGTCAATGGCAATGACGGAAGGACGCGAGATCATCTGGCCGGAGGCGTCCATGTGACGACCGAGTCTGCCGGAGTTGAGCAGTGACTGGGACATACCGGCAGCGGCGTCGGCTGCATCCTGAATGTCCAGACGGCGAATGGTGGTAATGGTCTCAGGGCCTGCCGGATCAATGCGACGGGCGCCGGTGCTTTCACAGCCGACGACCATGAAGAGACTGCCAACTGTGAGTGTGGCAACGAAGGTGCGAATGAGTGTATTCATGTTTATTTCCTTTATTTTTCGTACGCGTTTATGGGCGGGGTGCGATATCGATCAGCTTCCGATTTCAAGCAATTTGAGTTTGAAGTCCACGGTGTTTTTCGTCGGCGCCATGCCTTGGATCATGCTGGTTTCACGA
>JBICHS010000278.1:0-9410 GCA_043101135.1 Phycisphaeraceae bacterium JB051 | reverse complement strand
GACTGACACCAATATGGCTGTTCACATGCTTCTGGATGCACATCATGATCGCTTTGATACAGCCTTGTTGATTTCTGGTGACACAGATCATGTCCCTGCAATTGAAGCAATTCAAAACACTTGGCCCCATAAACGAGTCACAGTCGCGTTACCACCTAGCCGTTCAAATTTGCACATGAAGAAAATCACCCGGTATATCCACATATACAAGTCACATCTGCGAAAAAGTCAGATGCCAAAGCAAATCACCCGTGCAGACGGTTATGTCCTGAATTGCCCTCAAGAGTGGTATTGAATCAATTGACGTGCGTTAAAACTTTGCTTTTACCCCCCCGGTTTCAAATTCTGGCCGATGTGCATTACAATCTTGGGCTTTCCCACCATTTTTGCCGGTGGGCTCGGTACGATCCTAAAAAACTGAAGGTGGAACATGGCAGAGAAATTCAAAATTCTGGTCGCTGACAAACTGGCTCCCGAAGGTCTGAAATTCATCGAAGATCAGCCTGATTGCGAACTTGTGAACAAGCCCGGTCTTTCCGAAGACGACTATATGCAGCTTGCTGACGAGTGCGATGCGATGCTGGTGCGCTCCGGCATCAAGGTCACGCCCAAGATCATGTCCTCTGCCAAGAAGCTCAAAGTCATCGCTCGTGCGGGCGTGGGTGTCGACAATATCGACCTCAAAGCCGCGACCGACAAGGGCATCCTGGTGCTCAACTCGGCTGAAGCGAGCACCATCTCCACGGCAGAGCATGCCTTTACGCTGATGATGGCCCTTTGTCGTAACGTTGGTGTGGCCCATAACACCATGGCCAATGGTGGCTGGGATCGCAGCAAGTTCAACGGCATCACGCTTGAGGGTAAGACCCTTGCCATCGTCGGTTTCGGCCGCATCGGCCAGACCATCGCCAAGCGCGCCTTTGCCTTTGGCATGGACGTGATCGCTTATGACCCGTTCATCAATGCAGCAACCATGCTTGATGGCAAGGTCAAGATGTTCACCGATTTCAAAGAAATCCTGCCTCACGCCGACATCATCAGCTTCCACGTCCCCAAGACCGAGCAGACCACCGGCATGCTCAACAAGGACACCTTCAAGCTCTGCAAAAAAGGCGTTCGTGTGGTCAATGCGGCACGTGGTGGTATTGTTGATGAAACCGATCTGCTCGAAGCTTTGGAATCCGGCCAGTGCGGCGGCGTCGCTTTGGACGTGTTCACCTCAGAACCCCCGGCAGAGGACTGCCCGCTGCGTAACCATCCCAAGATTCTGACCACGCCGCACCTGGGTGCTTCGACCGTCGAAGGACAAAAGGCGGTGAGCATCATTGCTATCGAAAACGCTTTGACCTATCTGCGCGGCGAAGGCGTCAAGGGTGCGGTCAATGCAGGTGGCTACCGCGTGGACCTGTCCGATCGTCAGAAGCAATATGTCGATCTGGCGGATCGTATGGCATCACTGCTCTCCCCGATCTGCACCCGCGGCATTGCCAAGGTCAGCATCGAAATCAACGGCAAAGAACTCAAGGCGGCCTCGGGCACCATCGAACGCATCGTGCTCATGGCGCTGCTCAAGTCCAGCACCGAAACCCCTGTCAACGTCATCAATGTCAGTGGCATCGCGCAAAGCCGTGGCATGGAAGTCACCAGCAAACTCAGTGATGAAAAATCACGGGGTGAATGCCTGGCCATCCGCGTCAAGGGCCCCGAAGGTTCGGTCACCAAGGACACGCATCCTGCAGATGTCGATCGTCACATCGTCGGCCGAATCTTCGAAGACAACCGTCCCCGCGTCCTGGAGATCAACGGTTACTACATGGACATGGTCCCGGCGGGCAACATGATGCTCATCCGCAATGCCGATAAACCCGGCATCATCGGCCTGGTCGGTAACACGATGGGTGATGCAGGCGTGAACATTGCGGACATGGCCATCAGCCGCCGCGATAACACCGCTTTGATGGTGCTCAAGGTTGACGAAGTGCCCAGCGATGAACTGGTCGCCAAACTCAAATCCAACGACGCCATCCTGCATGTCTCAAGCGTGCAACTGCCTGCAGAAAAGGCGTAAAGCAACACAATGGCAATTTGAATCAACACATAGCCGGGTCATCTTGACCCGGTTTTTTCATGCGCGTGACCGTACGTCAAAAGACAAAGAGCCGCCCACGCAGTAAGCGGAAAACGCGTCACGGAATTCGCGTGAAAATTGCTGTCGCATCAAACGTATGGGATCAAGGCAACCGCTTACTTCGTGCGCGGCTCTTGTGATCGAAATGAAAATACAGCAGCTAACACCCCGTCATGCTCATTGCATGTTGAGCTTCGCTCAATCTCGCGTCGACACGACGCGTCTCGCCTGATTGACGAATCGAGTGAAACACGGATGAATAAGAAGCGATGTCACGTGAACATCGCATGTGTGTTAAAAAGCCAGACTTGTCACATGGGCACACTAAACGTGAGGCATTACTCAGCTTTGCCTTTGAGCTGTTTGAGAATGTCGGTCAGTGTGCTGTTGATTGAAAAAATCACCACGATCATTTCGCAGTACAAACGAACCACCACCGGCCCAGCAATCAAAAACAAAAGTCCATGCACGATCGGCATGTAGCCACCACCGCTTTTGATTCCTGTATAAATCCGAATCACACCAACCAGTACACAGGCCAGAACGCCAATCCAGAAAATGAACTGGACAAACCATGGCGTAATCATTTTTCGAAATGTCAGCCAATCATCCATTAAAATCCCCTTAGAAAAAAGGCCAAAGCGTCATCACTGATGGGCTTTGGCCTTGTATCGATCAATTATCTGATTCACACCTGAATCGCGTCATTCACCATTTTCATGCTCATTGAGAATTTCACGAGCACGTTCAAGGTCTTTAGGCATGACCAGGACTTTGACATCGCCTGGTGCATCAGCCCGAAAACCGGAGGTCAAAACGCCCCACATCTCGGCGCGGATTCCCTCGCCTTCCAGCGCGGCAACCAGAATCGCTGCCTGCGGCTCGGAGGGTAAACTCACCAAGATGACCGGATCATTTTCGCTTGACTGGGGCATGAGGGACTCCCTAGGTTCGCTTATCGATCAAATCTTAAAATCAGTTGCTCGGCGCGTTGTACTTGACCGGCTTGGACTTGCTCTTGAAGATCGGGGCCGGCTCGCCGATGATGTTCATCTTGTTGGACAAGGTGTCAGCCATCGTCTTGAGATTGGTCTCTTCGAGGAACTTGCGGATTTCACCACGCAGGTTCTTCCATTCCTCATGCTGAGGACAAGGCTGATCGTCATCACACTTGGCCATACCGACCACGCAACTGTCCAGATCATCCTTGGAGTCAATGATGGACATGATGTCAATCAGGGGAATGTCCTGAGGCGGACGAGCCAGGGCAAAACCACCCCCACGGCCCTTGGCAGAAACGAGAAGACCGTTACGGACAAGGTCCTGGAAAATCTTGGCCACGAAGTGACGCGGCAGGTCCGTACCTTCGCAGAGTTCGTCCAGAAGAACGTACCCGTCGGGGCGAACCATGGTCAGCCGCGTCAGTGCGCGGATGGCATAAGCACATGCATTTGAATAAATCATCAGTTGTATCCTGTACGCGTAAAAAAGCGGGATATCCTTTTGACGCTACTTCCACTCAATAAAAAGTCATATATAACGATGTGACGATATTATGACTAACTTGTACCATAAAACAACACCAAGAGAGATTTTAATAGTTTTATCTTCATTTTGCACCTTTGACGGAGCACTTAACCTGTGAAAAATCAACCAATCAAGCGAATCGGCGTCCTCACCGGCGGGGGCGATTGCCCGGGACTCAATGCTGTGATTCGCGCAGTAACCAAAACCGCCATCTATCGTTACGGCTTGGAAGTCTTCGGGATTGAAGACGGTTTTATGGGCCTGGTCCAAAATCGTATTCACCCACTCAAAGCCAATGATGTCAGCAATATTCTCACCCTCGGGGGCACCATCCTCGGGACACACAACAAGTGTGACCCTACCCGCTACCCTGTCACCGACAGCCAGGGCAAGACCGAATTCAAGAACGTCTCCGACCGCTGCATGGACCACATCAAGCATCACCAGCTCGATGCGATCATCGTCATCGGCGGTGATGGCACGATGTCTGGTGCAGCCAACTTCGTGCGTATGGGGGTCAACTGCATCGGCGTGCCCAAGACCATTGACAATGACCTTGAAGGAACCGATGTAACCTTCGGATTTGCAACAGCTTGTGACGTGGCGACCGACGCCTTGGACCGCATCCACACCACCGCTGCATCGCATCACCGGGCAATGATCGTCGAAGTGATGGGCCGTAATGCCGGTTGGCTTGCCTTACATAGCGGCATTGCTTCAGGGTCAGATATTATTCTTTTACCTGAAATACCTTACGATATCGACAAGGTCTGTCAGGCCGTCGAAAACCGCTCCAAACACGGCAAGCGTTTCTCCATCCTCTGCGTCTCCGAAGGCACCAAACCCCTGGGCGGCGAACTGGTGGTCGACCATATCGATCCCAACAGTCCCGACCCCATCCGCTTGGGCGGGGTTGGCAAAGTGGTGGCTAACGACATCGAAAAACGCACCGGCATTGAGACCCGCACCACCGTCCTGGGCCACGTCCAACGTGGTGGCACCCCGGTCCCGCAAGACCGCGTGCTGGCAACCGAGTTTGGCCACGCTGCACTCCAAGCCCTGATGGAAGGCAAGGAAAATCGCCTGATCGTCATGCAAGGCCGCACCGTCACCGACGTTGAACTGCTTTCAGCTGAAGGCAAGCAACGCAAGGTTCAATTGGACAATTCCCTGCTACTGGCTGCCCGCGATGTGGGGACGAGCTTCGGGGATTAAGTCTCCGTACGCCCCTTTTTTGTGACAACAAGAAAAAGCCGGTTTTATAGACAAACCAAGCGCGTTTTTAATCTCAAAGCACGCAGTGATCAGAGCATAACAGGCATGCCACCCTTTGCCTGGCCTTGATCACTGGGTGCTTTGTTTTTATGGCAATTTGATTTTCTCTCACAGATCTTGGTGTTCAAGACGTGATGACGGTAAAAAATTGTATCAACGGGTCATTCCTAAAATCCCAATTCGCAGCGCATCAGCCCCCGAGTCATGCTACAATGGTGCTTTTGTGTCCCGCCCGGCATGTTCGGGCTGGTTTACCCGTGACACCCCGGCCCACCCGGAACTCCGATTCGCGGATCACCGGCTAGTATTTTGGAAGCAAGATGACGACAACACCGCCCAGCACAGAACTCAACGAAGCCCTGGCAAAAATGGACCTGACCTCTGACAACGCTGCGATCATCGGCCTGCAATACGGTGATGAAGGCAAGGGACAGATCGTCGACATCTTCGGCTCACGTTACGACATCGTCGCCCGCTATAACGGCGGTGCCAATGCTGGGCATACCGTCATCATCGGTGACCAGAAATTCGCGCTGCACTTGATCCCCTCGGGCATCATGTGCACCAATGCCGTCAACGTTCTGGGCAACGGCGTGGTCATCGACCCTGCTCAATTGCTCAAGGAAATTGACGGGCTCAACGAACGCGGCGTCACCACCGATCACCTGAAAATTTCTGACCGTGCTCACATCGTCATGCCCTGGCATAAGGTGCAGGACGGTCTGTATGACAATGCCATGGCCACCGCCAAGGGCTCCAAAGCCATCGGCACCACTGGTCGCGGCATCGGCCCCTGCTATGCTGACAAGGCGCTGCGCTCCACCGCCATCCGCATGGGCGAACTGCTCAAGCTCGATAAACTCAAAGCCAAGGTTGGCTACATCTGCGAAGTGAAGAACACCATCTTCAAGGCTTTGGCTGAACATTGCAGCGTGCCGTTTGAGCCTTTAAATGCAGATCAAATCTACGCGGACCTCTGTGAGCAAGGCAACCGTCTTGCCCCGATGATCACTGACACCAACGACCTTTTGCACAGTGGTGTGGCCAACGGCAAGAAGATCCTCTGCGAAGGTGCCAACGCGGTCATGCTCGATATGGATCACGGCACGTATCCTTACGTGACCTCCAGCAACTGCTCATCGCTTGGCATCTATCCCGGCACATCACTGCCCGGTGGCACGATCAAGAACATCGTCGGCATCGTCAAGCTTTACACCTCCCGCGTCGGCGAAGGCCCCTTCCCCACCGAGCTCTTCGGTGATGAAGCGGACAAGATTCGTGTAGCAGGTAACGAATTCGGCACGACCACCGGTCGCCCCCGTCGCACGGGTTGGCTTGACTGCGTGTCCGTGCGATATGCAGCACGACTCAGCGGCGCCACCGCCATCGCCTGTACCGGCTTGGCGGTGCTTGCGGGCCTGGAACAGGTGAAAATGTGTGTCGGCTACGAGCTCAACGGCAAGACGTACAACACGCTGCCTGCCGACTCGGATGACCTGGCAACCGTCAAGCCGATTTATGAAGTCATGGATGGCTTTATGGATCCGATCGGTGACTGCAAGACCTATGCAGATCTGCCCCAGACCGCCAAGCAGTATGTTGATTGCGTTGAATCGCACATCGGCGTGAAGATTCCGATGGTCTGCGTCGGTCGTCGTCGTGACCAGATTCTCTTCCGCTAACGCTGCCCCGAGCCTGCACGAAGTTCCCGAGTGTTTCTGACTTTCGGAAGTGACTTCTGGTAAAATCGGGATCAGTGACGGACAATATTGCAGTCGGTTGACAAACCAATAGCCTACGGGCTTGTGTAACAGGACACGTTTATGATCGAGTCGCAACTCGACAACCCACAGACCAGCCCGTCAGAGACGATGGATCAAAGCCAACAGGCATTGGCCCAGGTCGGCGTGTCCGCCGCTGCATTACCCCGTCACATTGCCATCATCATGGACGGCAACGGCCGCTGGGCTCAACAGCAGGGTAAGCCGCGTCTTTTTGGGCATCAGAATGGTGCACAGGCCGTCCGCGCGGTGGTCACTGAGTGTGCCAAATTAGGCCTGGATGCCCTGACACTTTACAGCTTCTCCGTGGACAACTGGAAGCGTCCTGCAGACGAAATCGAATGTCTGATGGCATTGTACGTTGAGTATCTGCAGGCTGAGCGTGCGACGATGATGGACAACAACGTCAAGTTCGTTCAGGTCGGTCGCCGTGAGGGATTGCCCGAAGCTGTGCTTGAACAGTTAGATATCACAACCCAAATGACAGCCAGAAACACGGGGCTGACATTGGCCTTAGCGATCAATTACGGTTCACGGACCGAGATCACCGATGCGATGCGGAAGTTGGCGGCGAAGGTTGCGGCGGGTGAACTTAAGGCGGATGACATTACTGAACAGATGATCAGTAACAATCTCTACACCGCCGGTTTGCCGGACCCTGATTTATTGATTCGCACCGCCGGTGAGATGCGTTTGAGCAATTATCTGTTGTGGCAGATCAGTTACGCGGAGATTTTCGTGGCTGACGTTTGCTGGCCGAGTTTCACAATCGATACTTTGCGTCAGGCGATTGGCGAGTACGCACGTCGCCATCGGAAATTCGGCGCCATCCCTTCAGACGATTGTCCTGAGAGTGCATCTTAAGCAAGTCTGCCGTTTCTCATTCAATCAGGTGGCATCAGGCAAGATAATCGTCTACAATTCTCCGATTATGGTCTGTTTTGCGTTTTTGTACCGAAACGGATCGGTGAATCTGCTTGATTCACCCCGGGGCCGAAGCTGCTGGTGAAGGGTATTGCAGCGACGCATTTACCAAAAGTCCGTTGAGGCGACCGTTCGGGTCAGCCCGCTCACCTTGCAGATGTGAATTGACAGCTCGTAGCTGTGTTTCGCCGGTTGTCGGCTTGATTGTCGACCGGCCGTTGGGTTTCACTATCACTAGTGCAATCCCTGTTTCAGGAGAAGGGTTGTTATGAAATATTTGTTTATGTGCATTTTCGCACTACTCGCCTGCGCTTCGGTCGCAACATGGTATATGTTGCCAGCCACGCAATTCAAAGAACCAACCATTTACTGGGTGACCGACCCGAACCCGGCACGTGTTGAACAGATCGCCATTTTCCAACGCTGGCTCAAGAAAGATCCCAGCCGCCCGGAAATGCGTGTGCTGGTTGACGCGGCCAACTCACGTAAGGAAAAGAAGGTCATTCAGGGCGTTTCAGGCGTCGGTGGTGACACCATGGACATGGGCGGTGGCACCGACCTGCGTTACTTCAACGCAATCGGCCTGATCGCCCCGGTGACTGACACTGCCAACAAGCTCGGTTACGACGTGAGCACCACATGGGAACCGATTCGCCCCTTGATTGCCATGCCTGTGCTTCAGAAGGACGGCACCTACAAGGATGAACAGTATCTGTACCCCTGTAACGTCGCGGTGAGAATGCTCTGGGTTGACTACAACCAGTTTGACGAATTGAACGTCGAACGCCCGCCCCACCGTTGGGACTGGGACACCTTCGAACGCATCGGCCGTCAATACGTGCAGAAAGCCAACGAAGGCAAGAGCCATCAGGATCGTTTCATGCTCGATTCCATGGACACTGAAACCCTGTATCGCTCACTGGGTTTAGCCTGTTTTGATGAAACGCTTTCGTTCTGCCAACTGGATGACCCGCGTTACATTCAGGCGTTGAAAAAGAAATACCAGTGGATGTACGAAGATCACATCACCCCGACTGCTGCTGAGCAAAGTGGTTTTGATGTCGAAGCCGGTTACGGTGGCCCGCAGACCTTCCTGTTTGGCCAAGGCAACTATGCCATGTACATCATGGGGCGTTACTCCCTGATTCGTCTTCGTCAGATTCAGCAGGCTCGTTTGGATGCGGGCAAGCCGATGATGAAGCTTGATGTGATTGAGCCGCCGCATGGTGGTTTCCCGGTGACCCGTTGTAACACGCGTGCGTTGGGCATTTATGCTGGTGGCAAGAACATCGATTTAGCCAAGACGTTCCAGTCTTACCTGGCATCTGAAGATTACAACATGCAGATCGTCCGCGATGCCGACGCTTTGCCCCCCAACCCCAAGTACACCAACACGCTGGCCTGGGACAAGCCCCTGCCGCTGTTGCCGACGCAGACGGACATTCTTTTCCCTTATGAGGAAGACGAAAAGCATCTGCTCAGCGACTTCCGCATCGACTTCTACGAAAAGCTTGACAAGATCGACCGCGAATCGGATTGGAGCTTGCAGAAGGATCTGCCCCGCCCGCCCAAGCCTGCGAAGATGTCTGACGAAGCTTATGAAGCGGCCCTGGCTGAGTTCGACAGCTTGTACATAGCTTCGATGCCGGTGTACAAGTCCGAATGGGGCATGCACGAGCGTTTCACGGATCTGATGGAAAACATTGCTCTGCCTGGCGACATCACACCTTATTGTGTGCCTGAAACGGTGAGCATGGAAATCCGCAACGCCGAGG
>JBICHS010000277.1:0-2700 GCA_043101135.1 Phycisphaeraceae bacterium JB051 | reverse complement strand
GAGTCTCACGCCAAGCCGCAAAGACGCCAAGTAAAAACAAAGATAGTTCAAGCTCGGTTTTTATCCGTCTTCGCGTCTCTGCGGCTTGAGCGTAGCGGGCGTGAGTTTTGTCTTTTCATCTGTGTTTATCTGTGTGCATCTGTGGCTAAAAATCTGATCACTTAACAGGTAGATTCTCAGCAAAAAATCTCACCCAGTTGCCGATCATGATTTTGTTGATGTCTTCGTCGGTGAAGCCGCGGGTGTTTAGGGTGTCTGCGAGTTTGGGGAGGTCTGCGATGGTTTGCAGTTCACGTGGGATGCTGTCAACGCCGAAGCCGCCGTCCATATCTGAACCGATGCCGACCGTG
The DNA here is from genome assembly GCA_043101135.1 of Phycisphaeraceae bacterium JB051. GTDB lineage: Bacteria > Planctomycetota > Phycisphaerae > Phycisphaerales > Phycisphaeraceae > UBA7800. The sequence continues at coordinate 2,350 of JBICHS010000277.1, read as the reverse complement.
TTGGCATTACCCACGAGTTGGCAGATGTGGTCGATGTGATTAACAACATCGCTGAGGCTGACTTGTTCGCGTTGGAGCTTATTGTTGGGATCACTGGCTTTGATCATGTTGTTGTACAGGGCCATGCCGATGACACCGTTGCGGTTTGCGACCTGTTGAATCTGAGCATCGGAAATCTGGCGATCCCCTTTAACCAGGCTGCGGGCATTGGCGTGACTGACACACACGGGTCGGCTGTACAAATCCAAAGCTTGATCGATGGCAAGGTCGGCGGTGTGGACAAGGTCGAGAATGATCCCGTGTTCGTCGAATTGTTTGACCAGTTCGATGCCGTCTTTGGTGAGTGGTCCATCAAAGCCGGTTCCCATGGCATGGGCGCTTTGACCGAAGTGAGCCAGACAGGCGATCCGCATACCAAGGTCAAACCAGTGCATTGCCTGCATGGGTGTAACGATGGGATCGGTGCCTTCCATGCAGAGGATTACGCCGATGGGTGAAGTGGGTTGCCAATTGGTGATGTGGTCTTTGAGTTGCTGTTGGTGGGTGATGAGGATGATTTCGCCCAGCGATTCAAGCAGACGGTAATAACCGAGTTGCCCGTAGGCCGTGCCGTAGGCGATGGTGCTGTCTGCAAAGTCGATATCCTCACGGGCGAAAGCTTGCTTGGGCGTGCGATGCGATGGATGTTGCGGTTTCCCAAAGCCATCAGGTAGCACGCGAGCGAGCAAGGTTGCACAGCAGAGCGCCACACCGCCCTGCCGCATCGCCGGGAGGCTCACGGTGCATTGCCCGCGGGTGTCGGTGATCATGTGCGATTCGTTCTGTCGCATCTGCATGACATCAAGCCGTTGATCGCGGTCATATTGCAGTGCGTTCCAGGCAAGATCGAGGTGGGCATCGAAAATCAGTGAAGGCATGTCGGTTCATCCGTGAAAAGGGAATGCGTGTGACATAAGCATATCGCATTGAGCGGAATTTTCACGGGTGTGTTATACAGCTTTGTTTTGCATCTACGATGCAACAGCAACACGCAGTGTTGCAGCTATTGGTCATGTGTCGTTCTTGCGTTTCTTGGCGAGATTCATTTGTGTTTATGACACAACAGCATTGCGTGCTTTGATCACAAACTTTCACAATGCAACGTGTATTGCTACTCAATCAACCGACCGGTTCACCGACGAGTTTGCCGAACAGCGTCAGCGGCATGGCGGATTCGATTTGGGCTTCGACAATGCTGCCAATCATGGAGGTATCGCCATCGAGCATGACGATGAGGTCACCGTCAGTGCGGCCGCAAAGCTGTGTTGTGGTGCGGGGCTTTTCCCAGCCGAGTGTGATCGACGGGTCAGCTGCACTGACCGATTCCTTCTGCGATTGCTTACTCAGCGATTCGACGAACACGCGAACGGTCTTGCCAATCATCGACTGATGGATCTCGGTGGAGACTTTATTCTGGATGGCCAAGAGTTCGTTGTTGCGACGTTTCTTGGTTGCCTCATCGACATCGTCTTCAAAGCGTTCGATGGCAGCGGTGCCGGGGCGTGGGGAATACTTGAAGATGAAACAGTTTTTGAAGCGACTTTTCTCAAGCAATTTCGCGGTCATCTGGTGATCTTCTTCGGTTTCGGTGGGGAAACCGCAGATGAGATCCGAAGCAATCTGACAGCCAGGCAAGTAGTGACGCACACGGCCGAGCAGGTCTTCGAACATGCTCACGGTGTAGTCACGGTTCATGAGCTTAAGCACACGATCCGAGCCGGATTGCACAGGTAAGTGCAGGTATTGGCAGATGCGCGGGCTGTCACGCATGACTTGCAGGATGTCATCACCAAAGTCACGCGGGAAGCTGGTGACAAATCGCAGACGTTTTAAGCCGGGCACTTCTTCGTGAATGCGGTGAAGCAGGTTGGCAAAGGTGGTGACGTCGTCACTGCCTCGCTTTGAGCCGTTGATGGTGATGACGCTGCCGACCTGCGGCTGGGCGTGCCCATGCTCGGACATGACAGCTGCTGCATTGTCATAGTGGTAATGATTGACGGTCTGCCCCAGGAGCGTGATTTCAATGACGCCGGAGTCAACGAGTTTTTTGCATTCGTCGATGAGGTGCTGCGGCGGGCGATGGACTTCTGCACCACGAGTATTGGGGACCACGCAGTAGGTGCAGAACTTGTTGCAGCCCCGCGTGATGCGCACGTACGCGGTGCGGCCGCCGGCCTCGGCCCGGTCCGGGTCGAACGCGCGGGAGAGATCGAGCAGCTCGAGGTCGTAGGCGGCGGCCGAGAGGGTGGCGCGGCGGCGGCTCGTGCGGCCCTGCAGGGCCACGCGGTCGGCCGCGTCGACGGCCCCGGCC
>JBICHS010000276.1:0-3434 GCA_043101135.1 Phycisphaeraceae bacterium JB051 | reverse complement strand
CAAGTTTCTTGGTGATGGCATCATGTTTTTCTATTCCGCCCCACGAGACAATCCACAACATGCCATTGCATCGGTTCGTACTGCGCTGGAGATGCAACATGCGATGGTTGATTTCAATCGCCGATTGCATTCGCAGGATTTACCTCAGGTCTCGGTTCGCATCGGCATCAGTACTGGAAACATGGTGGTGGGTAATGCCGGTTCCATTGGCCATGTGGTGTCGGATCAAGATCGTGCTTCGGACTATACCGTGCTTGGCGACAGTGTGAATCTGGGCGCTCGCCTGGAATCTGCCAACAAGTACACGGGGACCGCGATCCTGATCAACGACACCTGCAAAGGGCAACTGGGCGATATCTTCCTGCTGCGTCCGGTGGGTAAACTCCAGGTGGTGGGCAAAAGCGAAAGCATCATGACATGGGAACCGCTGTGTCTTGCAGGCGATGCAACAGATCGGTTAACGCAGGTGGCAACACTCAGTGAACCCATTGTTGATATGTTTGCCAAGGGGCTTTTTGCTGCATGCGACCAGGCGATTGTTGAATATGAAAAGACGTTGGGTGATGACAAATTCAGTGCGTTCTATCACCGTCAATGTGATCGCCACCGTGAACACCCCGATGAGTTTAACGGCTGTATCGTCCTGGAAGCCAAGTGATCCACCGCCCTGCCAGTGACCGACATTGCAGCCAATGCCAACTCATTCGTACGTTGCGATGGCAAGGATCTTGGGTGTGCTGGTCCCATCAATCAGATTGGATCGATCGAACACAACGAGAAATTGCTTGTATTCGACAGCACCACTGCTGAAATTGCCTGCTGGATAACCACGGATCAAAACGTAGGCTGTGAAAATGTCACTGCGTGTGGATGCAACGCCGCTGAGCCATTGTGTTGGGAGCATGACTTCTTCGGCATCATTGAGAATGCCATCACTGGTCAGCAGATCAGGGTTATGAAAATCAATCACCACACCACCCAATATCGCATTGTCCTGCGGGGCGGTGACTTCATTGAAATTTCGCAGCGTTGATGCCAACTGATAAATGTTGGCAAAGCCGTTATTGGTCTTGCGTGCGGTGACGATATTCTCTGCCATGATCTGGCGAGTTGGCACATCGGTGATGGGCAGGATTTTCTGCATCAATGCTGCGGGGATGGTGTTGATGTTGATCATCCCGGGGACCAGTGCTTCCTCATCATTGTCGGCCACGGTATCACCATCATTGTCAATGCCGTCATCATGTGGCGCGTGAATGGTGAGTCGATCCAGCAGTGCAGCAGCATGTGGAATGTTCCATGGCTTGATCGTCTGCATGGGCTTGGCATCCGACGCGGTCACCGGCATCATCAGTTGACTGATCTCGTCGAGCGTTGGGCTGCCGAAAATGTCAGCCAGTTTGACGGTGGGACTTGGGCCTGCGACCACAACATGCGCGAGCTTGGCGACGGAGTCAACAAACAGCCCTTCTCCCGTACGCCAATACGGCTTCCAAAATCCGGGCCAATTCCCTGCGACCACGCCGGGCTTGTTGGCTAACGGATTAACTGAAGATAAATGAGAACGTGTACAGATATACAACTGATCCAGATCAGGCAAACCAACGCGTTTGATGCGTGTATGTACCACATCACCATTGTCATAGGATCGCGAGTAGGTCCAAGGCGAATAGGTGACGCCCTGATCTTCGTTTAGTAATTGACTGTTAGAGCTGTCGATATTAGGAGTTGGTATTTGGACCCCAATGTATGATCTGATCTGCAGGTAGCGATTGGCCATCGCGGGGGTATAGTCTTCACTGAAACGAAATACGCCCGGTGCACCAGGCGCGGCCCTGCCTGTTGTGCCTTTAGGATATGACATATAGGGTTTAAACAGGACCAAATCAAACTGCTTGGAATCCAAGCCTATTCGATCATATTCCGGCTCGTAACGCATACTCCACTGAAGCGAATTGTTCGTGGTGTACCGATTGAGGAAACGTTTCTTGCAGACCGGCATGGTGTGTTTGTAGTAGCTAAGTGCCTTGACACCATCAACTGATCCGCGTGATGCGGATTGAAGGTAGTACATATTCTCATCAGCATCTTCCAGCCAATGGCCCGTAACGTTGCTTGGGTTATTGGCTAGGTCTCCGGCCTGACCAGGAATCTTACAGCGATAGATCCGATAGTCTTGAACACCCGGTAAATTGCTGGCGTTGGCGTAAACCAAATCATCTTTGGCGTAAATCTTGCCCTCGGTCCACAAACCGATGTGGTCCACCAGATTGATGGCATGCAGTGCATTACCCTGACTTGTAGAGTTGGTGTAGACTTCCTGATAACTCCAACTTGATGCCGATGCAACGCCGTTGTGCATCTCGTAGGGTTTGAGCGAAATGAGGGTATTGCCCATCGGATCACCCAACGGTTTTTCCTTCATGTCATTTTCATATGACCGGCCAGGCCCCACCATCAACCAGGATCAGCTTCCGACGCCAATAGCCCTGACTGGCGTGATAGCCAACCGCACCATATGTCACATTGTAAACCGCAGTCGGCTTGGTGCTGGTCCCGGCAGTATGCTTGATCATACATTCGAGGATGTCATCGTTCTTTCCATCCTGATCTTCATCGTATCGGATCACGTCGCCGATGTTGTATTCGGTACCTGATTGCCAGAGCGGATAGTCGTCAAGATCGACCACATGGGTCAGCACATCATCTTTCCCACCCATTCGCCCGCTTGTGGGGCCGCCTTGAGAATCGTGATAGATCAACAATCGCTGACCGGGCCATAACCAATAATCATTGCGATTGGCTTTACTGACCTGCTCACCTGCAATGTCATCCAGTGTCGTTCCAGTAGGCAGGGAGACTTCGATGAGTTGGTTCTCCGATTCTTGCCAGTAATTGATAACCAACTGAATATTCTCAAGCGAGATAGGACGCCGATGCGGATTAAACACTTCGATCACATAGCCAGTCTTGCCCACGGGTGTTGGCTTGAAAAATCCGACAAGCCATTGATCATCGGTCTTGGTTGGAACGATACTGCCTTCAGAGAGTGTTGCAGGCGTCTGGGTATAGACCTCAGTGATCACCGGCCATGCTTCCAGACCATAGCGACCGTTGTAGACAGTGGTGATGTTATCGCGATCAAAGTGATCCGCAAAACTCACAGCAAACTGGTCTGCATATTCCTGATTGTTGGCAACGTTGGCGGCAGCATGATAATCAAATCGTGTTGCTGAATCGCCGCTACCAACATCAATGATCTGCTTGACCAAGCCTGAAAGATCTGACAAGGCAGCATCCTGGAGCACATGTGTCCCATTGCCTGCAACGGAAAACAGATCGTTGACATTGAGCTTCTTGAGAAGCAGATTTGTTTCTGTGTTACCGGGTAACGGGGGCATGTAAATCGATGAGCCGATTATGGTGGTCAACTG
>JBICHS010000275.1:0-11996 GCA_043101135.1 Phycisphaeraceae bacterium JB051 | reverse complement strand
CTTTCTGAAGCATCTCCGGGCTCACACGACTGACCCCTCGCAGGGCGCGTGAAACAGTCATGCTGCTGACGTTGAGTTCTTTGGCAATATCCTGAAGGGTCACGGGCATGTCATATCCTACAATTCATACTTGTTATTATAACACTATCATATTGTAGTCAAGCAATCCAACAAAAGAAACTTTTGCGCAACGGGCCATCCATATATAGACTATAAATTTAAGCCGTATCGCTTCGAATGCTTCTGACAGGCTCAAAATTGGGAAGAATAACATTGTTAACCCATTGTTATCCAATGGTTTCACATCTTTTTATAGATGGGAAGGTGGGTCTTTTGTATTGTTGAGAAGCTGTTTAGTTTTCACAAAAGAGACAAGGTCAGCTTGACATACGACGCACAATGCCTATTCTTGTCGGCTCACGTTCACAAATTGCCCGCCGGACCGTCGTCTGGTTATGGTCTGTGAACATTTTTTGAGCACCTACTCAAGATTTAGGAGGATCGTCATGGCGATCAAAGTTGCAATCAACGGTTTCGGACGTATCGGCCGCCTGGTCACTCGTGCCCTCAACGAAGTTGAAGGTTTCGAATTGGTGGCGATTAATGACCTTGTCCCCGCAGACAACCTGGCTTACCTGCTCAAGTATGACACGATGCACGGTCAGTTCAAGGGTGAAGTCTCCGTCAATGGTGACACCATCACCGCTGGCAAGAACACCTTCAAGTGCTATGCCGAACGCGATCCCTCCAAGCTCCCCTGGGGCGAACTAGGCATCGACTTCGTCGTCGAATCCACCGGTTTCTTCACCGACTATGACGGTGCTGCCAACCACCTGACCGCTGGTGCCAAGCGCGTGGTCATCTCCGCTCCCACCAAGAGCCCCGACAAGGTCCCCACCATTGTCATGGGTGTCAATGACAGCACCCTCAGCGCTGACGCCAAGATCGTCTCCAACGCTTCCTGCACCACCAACTGTCTTGCCCCGATCTCCAAGGTCCTGCAGGACAACTTCGGTATTGCCGAAGGTCTGATGACCACCGTGCACGCTGCTACCGCAACGCAGCCCACCCAGGACGGTCCTTCCAAGAAGGATTGGCGTGGCGGTCGTAACGCATACATGAACATCATCCCGGCTTCCACCGGTGCTGCCAAGGCCGTTGCCCTGGCCATGCCCGAACTCAAGGGCAAGCTCACCGGTATGGCTTTCCGCGTCCCCACCGCTGACGTTTCGGCTGTTGACCTGACCGTCAAGACCGAAAAGGCCACCAGCTACGCTGAAATCTGTGACGCCATGAAGGCTGCTGCAGAATCCGGCCCCCTCGCTGGTATCCTCGGCTTCACCGACGAAGAAGTTGCTTCGGCTGACTTCGTTGGCGACAAGCGTTCGAGCATCTTCGACGCCGGTGCCGGTATCGAACTCAACAGCAACTTCTTCAAGGTTGTCTCCTGGTACGACAACGAAACCGGTTACTCCAACCGCGTTGTTGACCTGATGAAGCTCATGGCTTCCCAAGGCTAATCAACCTTTCCCAATAGGGAACAATACTGACGTCTGTTTGAGTCAGTTGTCGGATTGAGTTTGCGTCCGATATACAACCAGAACGCACGGCCTGAGTATGCGGCCGTGCGTTTTTTTTGCGCGCATTTCCAGCCCCTTTGGCCTCTGATCTGAACATGCCGTAACACCAGGCCCCATTCGAGAAGTTGTAATTCCAAATTCACGTTTGTCACGATTCCCGATAACAGGCCAATCAGGATGAATTTCAGGATAAAAAGCCACAGATAACGTCCATCTGCCAGTTATCCCTGTATACAACTTGTGTTAGCTGGCCAATTGACCGATCCAATTGGATACTTGATTCTGTGACTTGACGTCTATCTGAGATATGGGGCTCGCACCTGTGTTCACTTTTTTCTGCATCCTGTTTGGTTCGATGATCGCTGCGGCAGTGATCGTCGGCACACACATGTATCAGAACTCTGACGAACTTCGCCCTCAACGCCTGTTACGCAAAGCCGAAGCCAAAGGGTATGGCTTTGAAGAGAACGGCAGTTCACATCTCAAGCAGTGGAACAACCGCACGCCGCTATTTCTGGCTGGCGAAAATCGCTCCATTCACAATGTGGTATACGCCCCCTATCGCGATGTTGATTTTGCGATTTTTGATTACAGGTTCATGCACGGCGAACACACCTATAACACCTCCGTCCTTGCCTTTGAGCTGACGGACAAAAACATGCCTCGTTTCTCACTCTGGCCGCGTGTCATGATGCCTCAACATCCGGTGCTAGAACATGAACATGATTGCGTCCCGCTGAATCTAGATGGCAACAATCATGCATCCCAAATGCAGAATCTCTACAGCCTGCATACCGCCAACGAAGGCTCAGCCCGATTACTGTTCTGTCCAAAGGCTGTCGAATACCTCGCTGCCCATCCCGACTTTTTCGTCGAAGGCTATGGTAATCGCATCATCCTGTATCAAATCAACAAACGCCGCCAACCCGGTAGTTTGGAAGGTATGCTGCATAACGGCTATCAAGTTCTGCGTGCCATGCGTCTGAATGATCCACGTGTGAACTTCGAACCGGATCTTGATGAGGATGTGGTCGAAGCGAGTAATGCTTCGGCTATATCAACTCATCATTGATTTGCAAAAGGCGATGTGATTTGTAGCTGTTAGAGCTAGTGATCCATTGCAACTGAATTGTTACATATTCCCAACCAGAAACCGAGTCAAAATGACTCGGCTATATTCACATAGCCCGGTCATCTTGACCGGGATTGATTCCATACAAATCAGCTGCAATGGAATACTGGAGCAATGCAAATAATTACTTGAACTGCAATATTGATGCGGTGCTCTACCCGCTACGATTGTATCGAGATGATTTGCGATACGACCAATCCTATGCCAATAGCTTTTAGTACGACAGGAATGATACGTTTTGATATCCATGGCGAATCGTCTTTGATTGTCACGCCCCAAAAAACACCTGCAATGAAAAACAAAAGTGAGATTACCCAAACCATATCAGTTGATCCTGTTCAGCCCCCTGCTTACCTGCACCATTCACCCGCCGATTTGAACCAGTGCATCGATGAGTTGGTCGAGTTCTTCGTCGGTGTTAAATGCGCCGGGGCTGATGCGGATGCTGCCTGCGGGGAAGGTTCCGATTAGTTTGTGGGTGTAGGGAGCACAGTGTAAGCCGGGTCGGACTGCGATGTCGAAGCTGTCATCGAGAATCGTGCCGACGTCGGCCGGTTCGTAGTCTGCGATGTTAAAGCTCAGTGTGCCGACGCGCTTGGTTGCATCCAGTGAGCCGTAGAGCGTGAAACGTTCGTCGTTTTTGAACTTGTCGATGATCTTTGCAACCATCTGCTGTTCATGCTTACAGATGTTCTCAATGCCTTGTTTGAGCACGTAATCAACACCTGCTGCCAAGCCCGCCAAGCCGATGGTGTTGGGCGTACCTGCTTCGAGATAGTAGGGCCAAATGGGTGGCTGCGTTGGCGTGGAAGAATCACCACCCGTGCCGCCTTCACGCCAGGGATTAAAATGATCCAGATGCGGCCTTGGGCAACGTTCACCGACATACAGCACGCCCGTCCCCGTTGGACCTAGCAGTGACTTATGTCCGGGCAATGCGAGCACATCAATATTCATCGTTTCCACATCAATGGGTATCACACCCGCGGTCTGAGCTGCATCAACGAAAAAGAACAAGTCTCTTTCACGCACCAACTGCCCCACTGCTGTGATGTCCTGCACGGTGCCCAGGACATTGGAAGCATGCGTCATGATCACCAGCTTGGTGTTATCTTTGATCGCTGCTTCAATGTCTGCTGGTGCAACAAAACCTTGGTCATCACATTCGACGCGGGTCAACTCGATCACGCCACGATCCGCCAGTGACTGGAGCGGGCGACTGACGGAGTTATGCTCCAACACGGTGGTGATCACATGCGGCACGTTGCCCTCACCGGCTGACGTCCCGAGTAAACCCTTGATGCCCATGTTCAACGCATCGGTGCCATTGAGCGTGAAGATGATGCGGTTATGCTTATTCACGTTAAACAAACGCGCGAGTTTAAGCCGCAGCGCATCGAGCATCTCTTCAGCGCGCACAGCCATGCGATGACCGGCACGACCGGGGTTGGCTGCATCTTCAGCGATGAATTTGGCGATGGCGTCAGCGACGCCTGGCGCCTTGGGGAAACTCGTTGCTGCATTGTCGAAATAGATCATTCAAACACTTTCATTCATTACATCACATGCCCCAAGCCAAAAAGCTTTCGCAAGGTCGAAACTTGGCCGGCATGCATAGCCAAATGTGACGTGAGCAGGAAGACCAAAAAATCCCCCTGCTTGGGGAATCGTTCAACAAGACGCTCGATCTGCGTGTCCGCCAACAGAACAGACACATCCGCCTGTTCGTAGGCTTCGGTCAACGCTGCGTAGACCGCGTGAAACTTGGCGATAATTTCGTCCACCGTGGGATAGATCGAAGCATCGTCATTGGATTCGGTCCCACGTGCAAAGAGCTTATCCCAAGACTCATCGCAGAGCGAAGGTTTACCAATCGCTTTAAGGCCGTTATTGGCTGAGACCGCAACATGGCCGATCTGCCAGGCCAGGTGATTGGGGACACCGGATGGACGCTTAAACCAGAGATCATGATTCGTGCCATCGATAAGCAATTGGACATAACCCTGGGTGACGCGCGAGGCTTGAATGGTGTTCTGACGCATAAAGAAGGCTCCTGTATATATTGGAATGCTCATTCCAATATACCACCATCTCCCCCGTTTATTCCAGCTCGGGTCACAAAATTCACAAAACGCTCATTTTCGCTCAATCACATTTATTAACGTCAAGCATGGTGTTTATGCCCGGCGACTTTCACGTCAATCGCCCCTGGGGTTAAAACCCCAGGGCTTTAATGTGCATTCGTGCCCCGTTGGAAGCAACAATTAACCTTCTGCCAACATTTTTCGGAGCATGGCAATTTGCCCAAAGTGCAGGCCGGCATGGGACGTCAGCAGAAAGGCTGCAAAGTCGCCATTCGTCGGATACCGATCACGCAGACGTTCGAGCACGTTAGCCGCAGCCAAGACTTCATCGTCTACTTGCTCGTAGCCGGCGATCAAACGTTCATGGGCTTTGTTCATGGTCTTGAACAGTTCAGTGGTCGTTGGCTGATTGGCGTTGTCGTTGTCCGGCGTGGAACCCCTGCCGTACAAATCCGCCCATTCCATCGGCACGACCAAATCCTGGCCGAGTACCTTCAACCCAAAGTTCAGCGTCACCGCCAAGTGGCCAATATGCCAGGCGACATGATTGACAAACGGTGGGACGGATTGGAACCACTGCTCCTGTGGGATGTCCACGAGAAACTCATCGCCTTCGGTAAAAATTCGCCGGGAAGCTGCTATGACGTTGGATCGCATGTTGATTCTCCGTGCTTGAGGACTGTTGAGAAAGCAAAACTCCTCTACTGAATCTTACGCACCAACGTACTTGGCGTAAATACTCTTTGCGACAGTTGGCTGTTTGGTTCCCTTGACGATGGCGCGGCCGTCGGTGAACAACGTCAATTCGTATGCTTCACCATTATCCGTTATGTGTGCCTGGAGCATGAACTTGTTGGCTTTGACCGTGCCATGCGCTTCGAGGCGTTTGGCGATGGTGTCAAAGTTGAGCTTCTCACCGTCACCAAGCTTCTGGGTCATCTGCACGGCATTGCGGCCACAGAGCGTGGTCGTGCTTGAAGCAAACTTGCCATCGATGAACTCGAAGTTGCGCTTTTTGCAGCATTCACATTCGCCGACATCATACGCACGAGCAACCTTGAGCTGACGGACATCGTTTTCCCAGATGTCGATCGACAGGAGCTTGTCACGCACGGCAGCGAAATTGCCGGTCAGGACTTTGATGGTTTCGGTCACCTGGAAATTGGAGATGATCGAAACCGCAGGACCAAGCACGCCAGCGGTGTCACACGTTGGATTCATGCCGGGCGGCGGAGCCTGTTCGAAGATGCAGCGAAGACACGGGGTCGCCACACCGGCCTTCTCCCAAGCGGAGTCACCTTCGGGGGTGTGCGGGAGGATGGCATAGGTCATGCCCACGGTACCGACCGCGCCACCGTAGATGTAGGGAATACCGAGTTTCACCGCAGCGTCATTGGCAACGAAGCGCGTCTCGAAATTATCCACGCCATCGACAATGACATCACAACCTTGAGCGAGCTTTTCAATGTTGGTGTGATTCACATCATCGACAATCGCATCAACAGTCACCTGCGAATTGATCTGAGCGATTTTCATCTTCGCAGCTTCGGCTTTGGGGATCGCGTTCTCCACGTCCGACTCATCAAAGAGAACCTGACGCTGAAGATTGGTGATCTCGATGAAGTCGCGGTCGACAATCACCAAATGCCCAACGCCTGCGCGGGCGAGCATGTTGGCAATGACCGTGCCCAGCGCGCCGCATCCAAGGACGAGAACTTTGCTGGCCAATAGTTTCTTCTGGCCTTCTTCACCAATCCCGGGAAGAAGCATTTGACGGTGATAACGTTCGAGGTTTTGTGTCATTGTTTTTTCTTTTTTTACCACAGAGGACACAGAGAGCACAGAGTGAGAAAGACAGAGAGTATTTAATATCTTTTCTCTGAGTCCTCTGTGACCTCTGTGGTTAAAAACTGTCTTAATGTCTTTAGCCTTCGACCAAACTTCCGCCTTCGACGGGGTCGACTTTGACGCCGTTGGACTGGAGGAATTTGATGGCTTTATCGAGTTGCTTTTCCTTGCCGGAGAGCTCGAGGGCCATGATGCCGATGGCTTTGCCGATGGAAGCCTGGCGGATGTCGAAGACGACTTTGGGAAATTCCTGTGAGAGTTTCCAGATGACCGGTTCATCCTGACAACCACCTTCAAAGGTGAGCCAGACTTTGCGTGTTGATTTGGACATGAGGGTTTCCTGTTGATTGTGTTGACAAATGGTTTGAAAAATTTTTACCACAGATGAACACAGATACACACAGATGACAAGGCATTGGCTAAACCGCAAGCGGTTTTCACAGTTCGTTATTTTGTGTGTAAATTTTCATCTGTGTTTATCTGTGTTCATCTGTGGTTACTTGTCTTTTAAACCGTGGACTCAGCCACCGGCGATGGCGGGGACGATGGCCAGTTCGTCACCGGCTTTAAGCTGGGTGTCGAGGTTGTCCAGGAAGCGGATGTCTTCGTCGTTGACGTAGATGTTGATGAACCGATTGAGTTCACCTTCGGTCTTGAACAAACGCTTGCCAAGGTCGGGGTATTGGGTGTTGATGGATTCGAGGACAGCCTTGACGGACTCGCCGGGAATCTCGAGCTGGGACTGGCCATCGACTTGACCGCGCAGCGCGGTGGGGATGGCAACGGGGATGATGGTTGAGGTGGTTGTCATTTTATGACTCCTATGAGGTAGCGGTTTTTATGCTTGTTTTAAGAGGCTTATGCGGTGGCAGCAGCGTTGTTGCCTTGGACGATGACTTCATCGAACTCTTTGATCTTGGCTTTGATAACCGGTGCAGCCTGGAATTGATTTTCCATGACCTCCAGGGTTTTTAAGCCGTTACCGGTGATGCAAACGCAGATAGATTCGTCTTTGGGAATCTTGCCTGATTGGATGAGTTTGATGGCACAGGCGAGAGTGGTTCCCCCTGCTGGCTCGGTGAAAATGCCTTGCGTGCGAGCGAGGAGCTTGATGGCATCAATGATTTCGGGGTCGGTTGCAGAGGCAGCCCAACCACCGGAGTTAAGGATGTCTTTGATGACATAGTAGCCGTCCGCGGGATTGCCGATGGCGATGGACTTGGCAATCGTCTTGGGCTTCTGGGGTCGGAAGATTTCTTCGCCTTCTTCGATGGCTGTGGTGATGGGGTTACAACCTTGAGCCTGTGCGCCGTGGATGACGGGGTTATTGTCATCGACGAGGCCGAGTCGGATGAACTCATTGTAGGCTTTATTGACCTTGGGCAGAATCGTGCCACCGGCAACGGGGAGGACGGTGTGCTGAGGCAGCTTCCAACCGAGTTGTTCAGCAATTTCAAAGCCGTGCGTCTTGGCACCTTCGGTGTAGAACGGGCGGAGGTTGACGTTGACGATAGCCCAGTTGTACTTGTCAGCAATCTGCGAGCAGAGACGATTGACGTCATCGTAGTTACCGGCGATGCGAACGACCTTGGGGCCGAAGACGGACATACCCACCATCTTGCCAGCTTCCAGATCATGGGGCACCATCACGAAGGTATGCAGACCGGCAGCGGCGGCGTGGGCGGCAACGGAGTGAGCCAAGTTACCCGTCGAAGCACAACCCACAGTGTCAAAACCGAACTCGATGGCTTTAGTGATAGCCACGCTGACCACGCGATCCTTGTAGCTGAAAGACGGGTAGTTGGCAGAGTCATCCTTGATGTACAGTTCCTTGACGCCCAGTTCAGCAGCGAGCTTGTCGGCTTTGACCAGCGGGGTCCAACCCGAATGCAAACCGGCTTTGGGCTCACCTTCGATGGGCAGAAGGTCTTTGTATCGCCAGAGTGACAACGGACCGGCTTCGATCGAAGCACGGGTGACATTGCCTTGCATGGCGTTGTAGTCATAGGCGACTTCGACGGGTGAGAAGTCGATGTCGCAGACCGTGCGGGGCTCGATGGGGTATTCCTGCCCGGACTCGCGGCTTTTCAGAGACTTGATGTAGGACATGGCGGGTTCCATTTCCATGAGGTTGCATGAGGCCGACTGCGTAGCGCAGTCTGAGGTGTGGCCGGTTAATCGTTCAAGGCATCAGCGACACTGGTGTCGCAACTGTTGTCACATGCATCAACATGCGGACAAACGTTCATGTGCAGACTGCGCTGCTTTGAGATGGAAACGAAAAAAGCTCCATCTCAGATAAGATGGAGCTTTCATTCGTGTATCACGTGAATGTCTGCTGCAGCTTATCTTCCCCATCCAGTTCTACGGCGAACTTTCCGGGAGGGATTTCGCACCATTTCCTCGAACTTTCGTTCGGGCGGTTGCGGTGGCTTCACAGGGCCCTGACCCTCGACCACTCTTGATAAGTGAGACAAATCGTATTCGGTTTTAAGTTGGCAATGTTTTAGCCTGCTTTGCCTGACAGGTCAACCCTCCGGAAGTCCCGAAGGTTTATTTTATGTCGCTGGTGATTCGACCCGTCAGATTCGCAAAGCTCATCTGGCGGCTTTTGTCCGGCTTGCCAAAGGCAACTTCCGGGGGTGATTACCAGGCGAAGTGCGAGAAGGCGCGGTTGGCTTCTGCCATACGGTGCGTCTGTTCGCGGGTGTTGACGGCCTTGCCTTCGTTCTTGGAGGCATCCATCAGTTCACGAGCCAAGCGTTGGTGCATGGGCTTACCCTTGTCACCACGGGAGGCGTTGATGATCCAACGGAAAGCCAAGGACTGACGACGCTTGGGCTTAACGGGCATCGGGACCTGGTAGTTGGCACCACCGACACGGCGGCTGCGGACTTCCACGGTCGGGCGAACGTTTTCCAGAGCCATTTCGAAAATTTCCATGGCTGAGGGCTTACCCTTGGTGCGCTTTTCAATTTCGTCAAAGGCATCATAGACGACGCGTTGAGCGACGGCCTTTTTGCCATCCTGCATGATGCAGTTGATGAAACGGGACAAAACCTTTGATCCGTAACGGGGATCAGGGCGAAGCTGTTCTTCAGATGCTGTGAATTTATTGGGCATTGTATTCCTCTATCAGGTTCACACCTGTTAATGCACTTTATTTACCGGGCTTGGCACCATACTTGGAGCGAGCTTGACGACGACCGTCAACACCCAGGCAGTCAAGCGTGCCACGCACGACATGGTAACGCACACCGGGAAGGTCACGGACACGACCACCGCGAACCAGCACGATGCTGTGTTCCTGGAGGTTGTGGCCTTCGCCGCCGATGTAAGCGGAGATTTCACGACCATTGGACAGACGCACACGGGCAACCTTACGCAAAGCCGAGTTGGGCTTCTTGGGGGTCACGGTCTTGACCTGAAGACACACGCCACGACGCTGCGGGCTTGCGTTAAGATCCTTGACCTTGGACTTGGCCTTGGGGGTCCGGCGGGGTTTACGTACCAATTGATTGATTGTCGGCATAATTTTTATCTCGTTAGCTTACGTAGAGCCGGGCATTATAAACACAACCCCAAGACCTTTGCAACCCGGTATCACAAACTTTTGACGCAAAATCCATATTTTTGATCCATTTTGCCTCAATGTCCCGATCAACTTGCATCAAGACCTGCCCTACCAACGTTATCCAAAGTAGTTATGATACCACGGATGAAGCCGAAAATCAGCGTCATGATTACCTGTGCAAACGCACAAAAAACGCTCTCCGCCGCCTGCGAGTCGGTGATGTGGGCTGATGAAATCATCATCGTCGACTCGGGTTCAACTGACCAAACTCCCCAAATAGCACAGACTTACGCGACCAAGTACGTCGTCGAGCCCTGGCGCGGGTACACCGGTCAGAAGCAATTCGGCTGCAGTCTCTGCTCCAATGATTGGGTGTTTGTACTCGACAGTGATGAGGTGGTCAGTCCCAAACTGGCCAACGCCATCCAGGCGTTGACAGCTGAAGAACTCGATCAACACGATCTTTTCTGGGCGAGTCGAAAAAATTATGTATTCGGGAAATATGTCCGTGCATGGGACCCGGATTGGCAGTCAAGGCTGATACATAAAGACCGTGTGACCTGGGTCGAACACGCCCTGCATGAAGGCCGCAAAGGTCAATCGCCTGAACGCGAAGGCAAACTCTCTGGACGCCTGCTGCACAAACCCGTCGGGCCGGTGGAGTTTGCGGATTACTTCTGTGGCAGTCGCATGGACAAGCGCCTCTTGCCAGTGGCCCAGGAAATGTATGCCAAGGGCAAACGCTGTTACCCATGGGATCTGCTGCTCCGCCCCGCCCTTGCGTTCGGCAAGTTCTACTTCATCAAACTCGGTTTCCTCTCAGGCACCTTCGGCTTGATGATGGCCCAGAAAGCTTCCGCCAGCACGCAACTTAAATACGCTGCACTGTGGTATGTGCAAAAGTTTGAGAGTAAGTGATTCTGGATTCGCCGATGTTCGTGCGTTTTTGATTTAACCACGAAGACACGAAGAGCGCGAAGGACACGAAGTTTTTCAAGGCATATTTACAGCTGAAACATAGAAGCAAGAATCATTCGTTTCAACTTCTCGCTTCTAAACTGATCAATGACAAGATGAACATATAAGCCCCCCATAGCATCACAATCAAAACGCCCAAATTACTAATCCGCATTGAACGGCGAAGCAACATGTTAATGATTGACGTAACGAACAAGATCAGAGACAACAAATGAGCTGAAAGTAATGCAAAAAGTGCAATAGAACCAAGGTCTGCACTGGGCAAATAAACTCCAACAAAATAGGTAGCATAAGCCAACAAAGTTAAAGCGACTAAAACCTTCATTCAGACCATCTCCCCATACAGCCATTCGGCTTATCTCAAAATATAACGACTCTTTATCTGCCTTGCCTGCCTTTTCTTCGTAGCCTTCGTGGTAAAACCCATCTAACGAATACCATACCCCTTTAACCAAAGCCCAAAAACGCAATCCAATCGTTTGTTGACGTGCATTTTTATTTAATTCACACTAAACTGTCCGGTCTACACTGCGTTTGACGCGCGACATCTGCCCCCCGATATAAACGCGTCAGAAGCCAAACGATTATTCACCCCAGAACAGGAGTCATTCATGGCTACGGTTAAATATGGCGTCATCGGCGCCGGCTCAATTGCCCAGTTCCGTCACGTTCCCGAAATCTACAACAATCCTAACGCTGAGCTTGTTGCCATCGTCGATATCAACAAAGACCGCTGCAACATGGTCTGCGAAAAGTACGATGCCAAGCCTTACTACGACTACAAGAAGATGCTGGCGGAA
>JBICHS010000274.1:0-5527 GCA_043101135.1 Phycisphaeraceae bacterium JB051 | reverse complement strand
GGTCCTTCAAAGGCAGAAGCTGAAGCACCTGCGGGGTCTGGCGGGACATGGATTCAAAGGCCATGTAGATCACGCTGACCTTGTCGTACTTGCCTGCGGTGAAGTCTGCCATGTAGGACTCAACGAGTTCCTGGACATCTTCAAACTTGGCAGAGTCACCAAACTGGTTATGCACCTTGGTGACAGCAATTTTGTTGAACTTGAAGTAGGACGTCCCCTTGCGACCGACCACTTCCAGGTCGACCTGCTGGCCGGACTCTTTGGTGGTGTTGAGGTACTGGGTGGCGGTGCGAAGCACGTTGCCGTTGTAACCACCACAAAGACCGCGGTTGGAGGTCAGCACCAGCAGCAGTTCCTTACCCACTTTGGGCTCGGGCTTGCGAAGCAGCGGGTGGCTGAGATTGGCGTTGGGATCGGCGGCAGCGGCCTTGGCCAACTCACCGACCAACTCGGCAATCTTGCGCGTGTAGGGCTGGGTCGCAGTGGCCCGGCGTTGGGATGCCTGGAACCGCGCGGTGGCGATCATCTGCATCGTGCGGGTGATGCGTTTGATGTTGGACACGGCCTTGATGCGGCCACGGATTTCTCGGGTCTTTCCTGCCATGTGCGTATCATAACGACTTGGCGGGCGCAGACAACTGGCATTGTTTTAAGTTGTGAATAAAAGAGTGATTGGAGTTTTTAACAGCAGCCAATCATTACACCTCACGCACGCGGTATTGGCCTGATTCCGGGGAGAGATGCCGCTGGATACTGATGAAAATCACGATCGCCAAAGCGACGATACCGACGGCCGCCAGCAGCAGTGCCTCGGTGATTTTCTGCAGGCTCAGCATCCAACTCACGTCATAGACAATCAACCACAGCATCGCCAACTGCTGATAGCGTTGGGCGGTTTGGCGTCGGGCGCGTAATTCGGGCAGACGTTTTTTGAGATAGATGATGCTCACGAGGACGAAGAGCCCCAGGGCGATGAGCGGGCCGACCCAGATTTGCGGGTGGTCATGAAGCAGGACGGTTTGCCGAAGCACCATGAATAGCACCAGAAGCACAGCCCAGAAGAGTGTGCCGGCTGCGAGTTGGCCAAGGTCGCTACCGCGCATGCGTGGGCGTCGGCCCTGGATGGCGTAGACCAAGGCCATGCAGATGATGATGTGTGCCATGGTCATGCACGCGGGCCAGGCGAAGCCCATGCGTGGGACACAGATGAACATGGTCAGCGTCCGGATCAGGCCCATACTGATGAGCCCGGTGGCGGGCAGAAACTTGCCACAGAGATTAAAAAACAGGATGGCGCCTGCTGTAATCACGCATAGGAATTGTGATAGTCGCCCCAGAAACGTCGCAGCCCCAAAGGCCACCAACAGGAATCCGACGGCAAAGGACGCTGCGGTGGTCACCGACACCCGCCCTGCTGCCAACGGACTGGCCGGACGAAATGTGCGGTCATGTTTGAGATCCAGCACATCATTGAATGCGAACCCGAAAATCCCAAGCCCTGCCGTGATGAGCGTTGCGATGAGCAAGCGTTCCCACAGCGGCATCTGCATGAGTATCGGATTCTGATGACTCGTCGGTTCAATGTGTGCTGACATCAACACCAATAGCCAGCTGTTACTGATCGCGGAAAACAAATGCTCCGGTCGAGCCAGTTCCAGCCAATCGAGCAATCTGGTTTTGTGGGTGCTTTGCGTCATAGGGTTCCTGCAGGTCAAGGCATATTAGTCTGCCTGAAGAAACTTGGAAACAGCATGACAACAGATTGCATCTCAAAAATAACACTTGCCATATTGGACAATCATTGTATATTATCTTCATGCCGTTCAGGAAGCGTCTGCGCGGATGCTCTGAAGGCAAGATGTCACAAAGATCCTCATCCCACACGACCACCGACAAAGGATCGAACTCCCCCATTGATTCAAGCCGACACACATGCTCTTCGCGTGTTCGATTGGCTGTATCTGTTCGGATAAATAGCCACACTCATCTACCGAAAGGCTGTAGGACTATCATGAAAATGCGCTCAATCTCAATGTTACTTGCTGCTTCGTTCACGCTCTTGGGTGCACTGTCACAAGCATCGGCTCAGAGCATCGGCATTAATTTCGTCAGTGCGAAAAAGGTCGACAAAAGCACACTTGCTGAAGATGCTGCAGCTGGTATCAACGCAGCCAAGCAGTCGCATTGGAACAACCTGCTGGTGAGTAATAGTGATGGCAATGGTCATGGTAACAGTGGCCATTTACTGGAAGTCGTTGACGATCAAGGCAAAACTGTCGACGCCACCACCGTCCAAGTCCAGGGTGACAAGAACCATCAGGTCTGGTCCACCAATGCCCAGCCATGGGGATTCAAAGGTGACAACCTCACGCTTCAATCCGGGCAACTGCACTACGGCCCAATGATCACCGTTGCCGATGTGCCTTACAAAAAATATGACGTGATCGTCTACATTTCTGCTGGTAGTTCCGGTGGGATCGGTCAGGTCGACATCGCCAAAGCCAACGATGTCGATGGCAATGTTTCTGCAGAAAAGACGTTCTTCGTTAATTTCAAATGGACCAGCGGTCAGTTCAAGCAAACTACTGCCACCACACTCGACGATGCCAAGTCCGCCAAAGCAGGCAACTACGTTGTCTTCTCAGGCATCACGGCCAGCGACTTCACCGTGACCTTCAACGGCAAAGTCGTCAAAGGCTGGTTGGGCGTCTCGGCGATCCAGATTGTTCAGGCCAAGTAAACCCATCACGTTCGAACCTTCCACTTCAAAACCTTTCACATGAAAGATCAATGAATGAAACGCACGACTCTGATCCTCTGTTTGTTGTCTGTCATGTTATGGGGGAAAAATATGAGTGTTGCCCAGGCTGAAACAACACGTGATTACTTTGAATTCAACTACGGCCAGGACATTGGCAGCGATGAATGGGTTCAGTCCATTCGCGTACTGAGCCCGGCGTATCGTGCCGATGTGGCCGGTGATGTGACCATCAGTTTCAAAGCACCGGGAATGAAGTATGCCAACGCCATGTGCTGGCAACAACCTACGAAAGCGAATCCCAACCCGTGGGGACATGATGAAGATCTGACGCCCGGCGGTTTGGTGCTTCAAGGCAGTAAAGGTTCCTTTGTCTTCCCAGCAGACAAGTTCCCGCACGGCCCGGTGAACATTCGCATCTTTGCCAACAACGGCAAGGGGCTGCGTGACATCTGCGAATTACAGCTTTACAACACCGGTGGCGTGAAGTGGAACCAGGGCATCCCGCAGCAAACGCCTCCCGGCGCCAAGGGTATGACCGTGGTGTTCGAGGATGATTTTGACAGCACGATGTCCATTGCCAACGACGGTCGTGGTGCTCGATACAACGCACATAAACCGTACTTCGGCGACTTTAGCGGTTGGCCGTTCCGTGATCATGACTGGCAGGCCGCCCCACCGTTTGAGCACCGTGACGGTTTCCTGCGCATCAAGGCACGTAAACCCGATGGCACCAAAGGCAGCACCGGTTTGCTTGCCACCGTGGACATGGATGGCAAAGGCTTCTGGGCCAATCCCCCCTTCTATGCTGAGTGCCGCTACACCGCGCAGTCCGCGCCGGGAACATGGCCTGCCTTCTGGACCATCACCCAACCCAAACGTGGCGTGCCCGGTGACGAACTGGACATCTGCGAGCTCTACGGCGGTGTGGGTAAAGGCAATCCCAATCACCCGTCCTACTCCATCGTCTCGCATTTCTGGAATCAGAAAAACGAGGACGGCAGCAAAAAGAAAAGCTTCCACGTCCGCCCTCCCATCATGGAAATCGGCAGCAAGTCCTATTGGTCAACCACGTTCCACACATACGCAGTACGCGTCGACGAAAAGGACACGGTCTACTATTTCGACAACATTGAAGTGTTGCGACACCCAACCAATCCTGAATCGCTTAACCCCCATGTCCTGTTGATGAACTATGCCATCGGCGGGATCAGTGGTTGGAAAATCGACTTGGACCGTTACGAGAACGGCACGGACATGTGGGTGGATTACCTGCGTGTCTATCAGGCGGACCCAAAACTGGTTCAGGGCCCCGGTCAACCGCGAAACTGAGAGCTTCAAACGGACAACGCACAATCCCATCGCCATGACGTGCGGGTGTGCAAACCAAGCACCTGTACGCTAGACTGTTAACAATTAAATGGTCCAGGATATGGGATAAAAGATGAAGATAGTCTCCAAGTTGGGTTTCATGACTGTGCTGGTGATGACCACCGGCATGTTTGTCGGATGTGAAGTCATCGACAGTACCGGCAGTGCGATCGATAACATGATCTCGCCCCCAACACCTAGCGAAGAAGCTCGAAACGTCTTTAATGTCTACGATCCGGACATTCGTCGTCGTGCCTTGAACAACCTTTCGGCATCACCGTTTGGTGGCGAAGGCCCTTACGTGCGTCTGTATCGTCTACTCATTGATGACCCCGACCCCACCGTCCGCGCCGCTGCCGTCAAGGCTTTGGGGTTACATGGCGAAGTCAAGGACGTGCCCCTGATCACCATCCGTCTGGGTGACCCTGCAGACATGGTCCGCTGGGAAGCATCCAAGGCCTTACAGAAAATTCACAATCCCGAAGCGATCAAGCCTTTGATCAACGCGATGAACAAAGACACCGACGCTGACGTGCGAATGGCCTGTGCCGATGCCTTGGGCCAGTATGCCACCCCGGAAGTTTACGGTGCGTTGGTCGCAGCTTTGGATGATGAGCGTTACGGCGTTGCTTTGGCAGCCAGCGAATCACTGTCCACCATCACCGGCCAGGAACTCGGCGATCAGGCCAGCGCCTGGATCGAATACCGCGAATCCAACGGCACCAACCTCTTTGCCAACCAGAAAACCTACATGTGGCAACCCTACACCCCGCCACGTGGATTCATCAGTAAACTCCAGTTCTGGAAAAAAGCCCAGGAAGCCAAGCCCGCCCAGACACCCGTCGGGATGGACGAAAACGCTTCCTGAACTTTTCAGACACAATCCAAAAACAAAGAACACGGCATCAAGCGATGTCGTGTTTTTTTGCGTCATTTGCTACCGACAAGCAAACTGGCTATCTCACGTTGGTGGCATATTGATCCAAGACATTTTTAGCCACAGATGCACACAGATAAACACAGATAGAAAACCAAAGAGAATTTAACTAGTCATTCCAGCACAGGCCCGAATCCAGTGGCATTCTGTTGACGCTTGCAGGTTCCACTGGACTCCCACCTGCTCGGGAGTGACGTACTTATTTGCATTGGTAATCTGTGTTCATCTGTGTGCATCTGTGGCTAAAAATGTCTTGAGCGCCCTGGACCATGTTCCTGCAACACCACAAAAAAACACATCCAAATGCTTGACTGCGCCGGATCGCCGTCTATACTCACTCAAAGAAACCGGTTTCCTAAGCGTTTTTCTAGCAGGATCAGCATGACCCGCGTCACCATTACCCAAGTTGCCAAGCACTGCGGCGTTGCCAAGAGCACCGTCAGTAAAGTGCTCAACCAGAC
>JBICHS010000273.1:0-2787 GCA_043101135.1 Phycisphaeraceae bacterium JB051 | reverse complement strand
GGACAACCCAACCCCGCCCGACTCTCAACCGCTTGCCGTTTAGCGCGATCAACCCACGACGCTGATTCGCATATCCGCCAATCCAACCTGTCATCTTCCTGTGCATGCCAACGGCATCCGTTTTACAATGTCCCCAACACTTCAAGTACGGGGACATCCAACATGATCGAACTGATCAACATCACCCACCACTACGGCATCAAGCCCACACTCCGCAACATCAACCTCACCGTCAACACCGGCGAACTACTCTGCGTCATGGGCCCCAACGGCATGGGTAAGAGCACACTGCTGGGCGTCACTGCAGGACTACTCTGCCCAATCAAAGGTCAAATCAAAATTGATGGCTTAACGCGTCGTTCAAATATTGATGACGAAAAAACAATCAGACAGAAAGTCATCTACCTGCCCGATGACCCATGGCTACCCCTGACCAACACAGGCCGTGAATTTCTGTTTGCAGTCGGACGTCTGTATGGCGTTAATGAAGATCGACTCTTCGACCACGTAGAACGACTACTGGATGTCTTTGAGCTCAAGGATCGAGCAGACTCAGATATCAGTAGCTACTCCACCGGTCAGAAAAAGAAGATCGGCATCTGTTCAACGCTTGTGACAGAGGCGCAGATCATGATTCTCGACGAACCTTTCTCCGGCGGTCTGGACTCCTCTGCCTTATTGGCGTTACACCACATTCTCAAACACTTGGTCACCAATGGGAATACGACCATCATGATGGCTGTCCCTGTACCTGAACTGGTGGAAGACCTGGCCAATCGCATCGCCATTATTCGAGACGGGCAAATCATTGCCTGTGATTCATCGACCAACCTCATGGCACAAACCAAGACCGACAGCTTTTCCGACGCGCTGGAACACCTTGTCCACCCCGAAGGTTCCAAGCATATCCAACGCTACTTTGAGGCAAAGCCATGAATCTGAAACAAAACAAAGGACATATTCAGTTCAAAAGCCTCTCAGTGGTCGCTTTCATCATGTGGGCTGCTGGACTCTATGCAACAGTATGGGGATTGGTTTGGGGCATGAGTTTACTCACCCGACAATCAGGCAGCCAAGTCGACACCACAGCTTTGAAATGCATCCTTCAACTTCTGTGCATGACTGGTTTGGCAATGTGGATTGCAGCAAGCCGCCTGTGCAAAAATCCCTTTACTTTCAAAGATAAAAAATACCTGCAAATGCTTGCTTTGAGCCCATGGCAATATGGCACCCCCATGCCCGTGGGAAGCTGTTTTTACACTGTCGGTGATCTGATTAAAACCCTGACATTGATCACACTTGGTATTTGGCAACTACATTACCAAGCCAATATTGCTCAGACGCAAGGCGTGTATGACTGGCTGATTCATCACGGTTGGAATATGTTCCAAATTGCTTGCCTGATCGACATGATCATTCTCGCCTTGCTATTTATGTTTAATCAAGTGTTGAATGGTGATTGGGAAACCCACGAATGGCAGCTGCTGTTATTGCTCTTACCCATGCCCGTTTTCCTTCACGCGCACGTCTATGCCTTGCCGATCACGATTTTGTTGATTTATATCCTGTGTGCCCATGTTCTACGACGCAACCTCAAGCAACTACATGAGAGATGGCCTTACTGGGGCAATCAGGCTGTTGAGGAATTACGAAAAGAAGCTCGTAAATCCAACCTCATTCTTGGTAGCCTGAAAACACTTGCTCCCAACTTACCAATTAAAATGCCAACATTAAGGACCAAACTCATCGTTGCTTTGTTGATCACGTGGTGGTTTCATGCGTTTGTGATCCTTGGTTATCTCGTAGGCGATGACTATCCATATGACCGAGAAGGGATGTATTGGATCACCTCAATCGTGGCGATCATTTTTGGCTGTGGCAATGTCGTACGGTTTATTGCATCATCACCCATCAACAGCTATGCCCGACCGTTGACCGGACAGTGGTTCATCAAACGATTCGACTTGATACTTGTTATGCCAACACTTTTGATCCTGACCGCATGGGGGATGACATGGCTTTTCACACATAACAAAATCAGCCCGCCTGTGTATCTCTACGGGTTGGCAGTGGCCATAACATTGATCCATCACTTGACATCACCCTCCAACGAAGCATGGCATTACACATGGCGACATAGTGATGCACCGGGCAAACAACCTGAAATCAAAAACAAGAAAAACAACAGCACGGAAATTCGAATCACAATTTCCTGATCAGATGGATTACCAATCATCGGCCATCGTTTATACTGTCCGGTTCGATGCCAGCTGAAGCTTTTCCATCTCAATTGCCTGATCTGTCTGCATGTGTTCATGCCGATGTACCCAAGCTGCGCCGGCTTTGGAAGAACATCAAACGCCGGGAGTCGGACAAACAACCTGTCGATCGGCTGCAGGATCGGTTTGTC
Source organism: Phycisphaeraceae bacterium JB051 (assembly GCA_043101135.1). Taxonomy (GTDB): domain Bacteria; phylum Planctomycetota; class Phycisphaerae; order Phycisphaerales; family Phycisphaeraceae; genus UBA7800. The sequence goes on along the minus strand of JBICHS010000273.1, from coordinate 377 downwards.
AGACTTTATGTCCAATCCGTGCAACGCCTGGAAAAACGCACTGCCTCCATCCCCAAACTCACCGTCGACGAGACACTCCCCATCAACCAACGTCGCAAGGAGATTGCTGAGGCGATCCGCGACAATCAGGTCGTGGTGATCTGTGGCGAGACTGGTAGCGGCAAGTCCACGCAGCTGCCACAAATCTGCATGGAGATTGGCCGTGGTGTGCAGGGTTACATTGGTCACACTCAACCCCGTCGCCTCGCTGCAAGATCCATCGCAACGCGCATCGCCTCGGAAACCAAAACGTCACTGGGCCAAACCGTTGGCTACAAAATCCGCTTTGGTGATGTCACTACCGACAACACGCTCATCAAGGTCATGACCGACGGCAT
>JBICHS010000272.1:0-2882 GCA_043101135.1 Phycisphaeraceae bacterium JB051 | reverse complement strand
TTTTGACGATGGTGCATTCACTGCGTTGAACCATGCCGTCCTGGTTGGTGTCGTTCCAGAATACGCCATCAAGCAGGTCGCAATCAGCCCACTCGCCTGAAGGCATTTGTGCAATCTCAGTGCGAGGTTGTAGTTCGCCCGAGAGCTGACTGACGGTGGTGATGGCGGTGACGGGTTGCCAGTTGCCGCTGTCCAGTTGCATCAGCAGGATGTAACCGTGTTGGTTGTAGTATGGCAGTGACAGGAAATACTCACGTTTCTTGCCACTGGCATCACTGGAAAAGCGTTGCGGCTTGGCAAAGCGATAAGTCGGGATTTCAAAGCTTTCACCTTTGGTCTTGTCAGGATGCCAGAGAATGCTCTGCAGTTTCCATGAACGCTTGTCATGGTCGATTTTAAATTCCAGTGGGCCAAGGTACGCCAGTGTCGGGTCAGAGTCATGCAGCGTGGTGGCATTGCCTGAATAACCGGTGTTGCCCAGATAATCTTTGACGAGTTTTCCGGATTGATCCCAGACACTCACACGACGTGGATAGTCCCAGCTTTCGGTGACCCAGACGTTGCCTTGTTTATCCATTGCAACGCTACTGCCGTGCATGATGCCGTTGGGATCGTATGTGCCTCGGATCGCACGTCCACCTTTCTGGCCACAGGTGTATGCCAGTTGACCTTGAGAGGTATAGGCCTTGACCTGCGAATCTGGACCTGCATCGAATGTGAGATAATTGCCATTCGCATCGCAGTTCAAACCCACAGCCTGATCAAGCCCCGGGGTTGGGATGCTGCTTGTCTTGGCGGTTTTCTGGTCGACGATGCATAGTTGGTTTTTGCTGATGACAACAAGTTGATCCATCGCGTTGTATGTCATCGCGGTGGGGGCATTGACCGTAAGTTGGCGGACAAAGCTTGCATCGTGCTTGTCCAGCAGTGCAATCCGATCATGCTCCTTATATGCAATGGCAAGATAGTTTTTCCCAACAGCGATTGCATCAGGTTTGCCCAGTTGTTCACTTGCGAAAATTTCTGACAAATGCAGGACAAAAGGCAGCTCCTTGCCATTTTTGATAAATGGTTTGTAATCGCCTGTTGCTGCATCAAGTCGAATCATGGCAGGGGGCGGCGAGAAAGCACCGAAGTTTTCAGGAACAACATAGACGAACTGATCGTCAACCGTCATGGCACGCGCGCCACGCTTTTCACTCCAGATTTTCCTGCCATTTTGATTCAGGCCGATGATGCCCCAACCACCTTCTGCAAACTCGGAGGCGATGATCATGTTTGAGCCACTGGCTGCGACGATGTGCGGCGGGGTGTGATCCGCACACCAGGCGCCACTGCCGTCAGCGACATCCCATGTCGGTGTGCCGGGGTTGTAGAAACTCATTTCATAGGTCGCATCAATGCCCGGATGACAAAGGGCTTTGACGGTGTACTGACCTGATGCAACGGGCGTGTGTTGTGGTTCATAACCGATCTTGTAATTACCTTTCCAAACCGCATCGCCCATGGTGTCCCAGGGGATGGTGACTTGGATGGATTGGTCATCGCGATGTGTTGCGTATTCAGAGACATTTAAACCGCCGATGTTGCGAACGCGATTGCCTTTGTCGTCATCAATTGCAAGAGAGACGATTTTTGCATCACTGGGCAAAGTCAGTTTGATCGGGACCGGGCCGGTGAGACGATCCGTCTTGGGTTGATATTGACGTAGCGCAACTTGGGGTTGATCAGTGAGTGTTGCGTTGCCCCAAACACGATGATTGTTCCAGTAGAACTCTCTTGAAGTGATGCCTGCTTGGATGTTGTCAGCGTACCGGTGTGTGAGTTTGTCACTGCCTGCTGGGTCACCCCAGAGAAACTCCATGCCGATCTGTAAATTCATTCCCGCATGCAGGTCGGGTTTTTTGCGTGTGATCATTTTCCATGGGATGCGTAGTTCCTGGACGTACCCCGAATCGGTTTTGGCAAAGGCCTGCTGCGCGTCTTCTCCCAGCGCGTTGGAGCCGGGTTGGGCGACAAGTGACCGTGCCTTGTTTTGACGCCAGTTGTTCATGTCATCCCAGACTGTAATCTGAATCACTGACGACTTTGACGGCTTGTGATACCAGCCATCTATCCATGTGATCTGGTCAGCGGTTTTGAAACGCAGTTGAACACAATCGGACTTCCAGCCGGTGTCGGGGTTGAATCGCGGGTCGATGAAGTTGCCCATGGGAGTCGGGTCATTCCAATCGATTGCCAGATAGAGATAGGTTTGATCCCACATGGCTGTGACCTGGGTACCGTATCGATCACTAAGCAGTTGATCCGCAAAGCAACGGATGCGGCCTGTCGTGTTCCAATCTGACAAAGAACCATCAATCTCTACCGGCTTGGTGGCAGGTAAGACCATGATGCCTTCGTTCTGACTTTGTCGGCCAATCATGTTGATCTGCCCCCATGACGGCAGGGCAACGGTCGATGCAATAGCGAAGGCCATAAACCATTTGGAAAGGTGATTAAACAAGTGGTGTCTCCGTGACGATTGCCAACGATGTGAAAGTCGTTTGGGTGGGGTTGGGTGTGGGAAAATTATCTGCTTGAGAATGTTGATTTTCATTCTAGGCGTGAATATCATAATGTCAACAGTCTTTAAAATATGATATAAGTTTTCGAGATAGACGTATCCCAAATGCCCCCAACACTCATCTCCACAACACGACAAGCCCCCAAGCATGACGGTATCACCGACAAACTTCGGTCTGCCATTGCACGTGGCAAGCTCAAACCTGGGGATCGGCTTCCGGTTCGGACGGAGTTGGAATCACAGCTTAAAGCCAGTCGCATGACGGTCCAGAAAGCATTGGACGAATTGATCCGAGACGGCTTTGTGATCTCCAAGG
>JBICHS010000271.1:0-2799 GCA_043101135.1 Phycisphaeraceae bacterium JB051 | reverse complement strand
ATACCCCAAGGTCAACATCGACAATGATGATCTGGACCTGCAACTGGTTTGGCTTCATCAACTTGAACAACGCGGTCTAAAAATCACCGCAGACGACATGGGTGATGCGTGGCTTAATCACGTCAAGTTCCCATTTGATGAATATGGCGTTGCGATGGCGAACCTGAAAATGGGACTTAAGCCCCCTGCCACCGGTATCTTCAACAACTGGTTTACCAACGGCATGGGGTCCCCGATTCGCAGTGAAATCTGGGGCTGTATCTTCCCCGGCAAACCCGAAGTTGCTGGCTATTATGCTTATCTCGATGCCCAGGTGGATCACTGGGATGAATCGGTCTGGGGTGAAGTACTCTTTGCGTGCATGGAAGCCATTGCCTTTGAGGAATCGGATCTGCATATGATCATCGACGAAGGCTTGGCATTCATCCCGGATCACAGCGTGATGAAACGTGCAGTGCAATTGACCGTCCAACTGCATGCTGATGGTAAATCACTGCGGGAAACGCGTGAAAAAATACTGGCTGATTTCCAGCATCACAACTTCACCGACTGCGTCCAGAATATCGCCTTTACCATTGCGGGCTTGCTTTACGGTGGCGGTGATTTTCTCAAGTGCATTCTCGATGCATCAGCGTGTGGCTATGACGTGGACTGCACTGCTGCCACTGCCGGTTCGATCATTGGCATTATCCAGGGCGCGGAATATATCTTTGCCAATGCCAAGGTGGACATTGCGACCAATGTTGTGACGAGTCAAGGTGTGTTTGGTTTTGATGCCCCCAAGGATGTGTATGAGCTAACGGATCGTGTGATGAAATTAGCTGAGCAGGCTGATGGCATGGCTGATCTACCAACGATTGATAAGCCGTTTAACTTGCCGGTGATTGAGCCGATCCAATCGCCCTATCAGATTCCGGTGAAGTTCAAGGCAATGGCGACCAATACACTGCTTGAAGCTGAGCCACAGATAAGTGATGCAGCGGAGCATGTATTTGCGGATGGTGCGTTTTTCAATTTGCCTGTGATTTGGCCCAACACGCAGCCGGACACACTGGTTTTGCAGACCAATATTCAATTACCTGAGGATCGCAGCTTCCGGGTTTTGCCGGTCTGGGAAGGTGGCATGAAGCTGTGGGTGGATGGTGAAATGATCTACGAACAAACGCATGGCAGGCGGTTTAACCCGGCAATTCATCGCTGCAGCGTCCAGACTCCCTTGATCGAAAACGCCTCAAAGGGCTGGCATCGTGTGACGGTGCAGTTGGTCCGCCCCACGCGCGTGCCTCACGAATTTGCGTTCATCGTTGCGGATGAAAATAGGCATTGGATGGTGGATGTTCAGTATGGTAGTGCAGGGAAGTGATAAGCGGGTTGTGAATTTATGAGATTAATGCACATGTTTTGACGCAACGTCCCTGGGGTTGAAACCCCAGGGCTTTCGTTCCAGTTTGCTGGCTGATGGTGAATTTAATCAACGCGGGCGATTGCTGAATTGATTGCGTAACGTTGTTTCACATTGGATCATGTTGCACCCCAAAGAACACTGCAGTGTTAATCATCAATATAAAAAAACCGCGTGAGGATCGTTGGATGCTCACGCGGTTTTTGTTTTGATTATTGGGATCGAAGTCTTATTTGACTTCGAAGATGTCGCCGGAGTTGAAGAGTGCCTGAAGGTCAGGTTTACCCTTGGCTTCGATGGCATCATCGACCTGCTTCTGCAGCAGGTTTTCGTAGCATTCATCTTCGATCTGGTAGAACACACCCATGGGTTCGGGGAACTCGGGGTAAGTCATACGTGAGAGCAGGAACGAGAGTGACTCGTCATGTTCATCATGGAAGAGCAGGTCGTCAGCCTGGATACCTTTACCCAGCTCCACGACGCGGGGCTTACGGTTGCCGTCGAGCCAGATACCTTTATCACGGTCTTTACCGAAGATCATGGGCTTGCCATGTTCGAGGCGGAGAATGTGATCTTCCTTGGAGTCCTTGTCGGTGGCATACTTGAAGGCATGATGGTTGAACACGTTGCAGTCCTGGTAGATTTCGACAAATGCCGAACCTTCATGCTTGGCAGCACGTTCAAGGACATTGCCAAGATCCTTATCCACATCCACGGCACGAGCGACGAAGCTGGCTTCGGCAGCGAGAGCAACACTCAACGGTGAGAGCGGCATGTCGATGGCCCCCATCGGTGAGGACTTGGTCTTCTTGCCTTCTTCAGATGTCGGGGAGTACTGGCCCTTGGTCAGACCGTAGATACGGTTGTTAAAGAGCATGATCTTGATGTTGAAGTTACGACGCAGCACGTGCAGCAGGTGGTTACCACCGATGGACAGACCGTCGCCGTCGCCAGTGACCTGCCAGACGTCGAGGCCGGGGTTAGCCAGTTTGACGCCGGAGGCAAATGCGGGAGCACGACCGTGGATCGAGTGCATGCCGTAGGTTTCCATGTAGTACGGGAAACGGCTCGAGCAACCGATGCCGGAGATGAAGACGGAGTTTTCACGGGTCTGACCGATCTTGGCGCAGATGCGGCGGACCTGGTTGAGAATCGCGTAGTCACCACAACCAGGGCACCAACGGACGTCCTGGTCGGATGCGAAATCTTTGGGTTTAAGTACGTTGAGTTCTTTATCGGGCATGAGAGGATTCCTCTGCATTAACGGGTGATACAGTGTTGTACACCCAAGGCGGTTTGCGGTTTACAGGCGAACGGCATTAATTCCAAACTTGGCAAGATCGATATCCTGATCGTTGATATCCACCTTGTGAAGACGTGGCGTGAGATATTCACGA
>JBICHS010000270.1:0-14024 GCA_043101135.1 Phycisphaeraceae bacterium JB051 | reverse complement strand
TTCTGTATCCCGCATGAAGCGGATGACAACTACGTCCGCCAGTTTGTCAAACAAGCTGATCAACTGCTGGACCCGAACCTGAAAATGTATATCGAGTACTCCAATGAAGTCTGGAACGGCATCTTTGAAGCCAATCGTTATGCAGCGAAAAAAGGGCAGGACATGGGACTTGCAGACAAGCCCTGGGAAGCAGCCTGGTCGTATTACTCAATCCGTAACATCGAGATTTTCAAAATCGTGGCTGATGTCTTGGGCGAGCGGCTTCAGGATCGCGTCGTCCGTGTGTTGGCATCACAGGCAGCAAACAGTTGGGTGAGCAATCGCATTTGTGAATACCGTGGTGCTCATCAATATGCAGACGCACTGGCCATCGCGCCTTACATCTCCATGAACATCAACACCGAGCAGATGCCGCAGGTCGTCAGCCAATCGGTCACGCAGATTCTGGATCACGTGGAGAATGATGCGCTGCCTGAGTGTATCAAGTGGATGCAGGACAATCAGAAGATTGCTCAGAAGTATCACCTCAAACTCATTGCCTACGAAGGTGGTCAGCATTTGGTGGGGATTCACGGCGCGGAAAACAATGATGCGTTGACCGAGAAACTCCAGGCTGTGAATCGTCACCCGCGCATGGCCCGGATTTACAAAGAATATTACGACGCCTGGGCCAAAGCAGGGGGCGGCGTCTTTGCGACCTTCATCTCAACCGAACGTTGGCATAAGTGGGGCAGTTGGGGCCTCGTCGAGTTCTACGACAGCAACCCAGCAGACTACCCCAAGATGCACGCAACCCTCCAGTGGGCCAAAGAGCACGGCCAGAAGGTCAACATGCGATAACAACACCAAGAGCCGCGCACGAAGTAAGCGGTTGCCTTGGCAGACTGCCGATATTTGTGAAAATGACAGTGATGTTCTCTATGCGTCCACCCGCTTACTGCGTGCGCGGCTCATTGTTTTGTGATCTCATGGCAACTTGACGATCAAGCCGGATATCTGGAACATACTTTTGATGACAGTTTTCTGAGAAGTTTCATGGCCGAGCTTGACGATTCACGGATACAAATCAAAAAAGATGCCCGGTCCTTGGCTGTGACGATCCTGCCACGACCGATGGGGCGGTCATTTGCCCGGATCATCGCCTGGTTGATGTGCTGGGCGTTTGCATCGTCACTGATGCTTTATGCAGGCGTTTATTTCTGGCATTTCACATCCATGCATGCCCAAGGTATCCGAGGCGGGGGATTGGCCAAGGCATTTATTCTTATTGCTATGCTTTTTTGGTTTGGATTGTGGTTTAAAAGGGGGATGCGCACACTTTGGAAGCTGGCCTGGTGTCTGACCGGTCGACATGAACTCTTCGTCAGCATCAATACCTTCGTCTGCACCCGCTATTGCTGTGGCTTTGAACACGAAAAAAAATTGCATCTCCCCGACATTAAACACCTGCACGTGATGCGCGATGAGGAATTAACCGAGAGTATGGACGTCTGCGAGCTGTTATCGGACAACAGCTACCTGGCCTACCAACAACGCGGCGTCTTTAAGTACATGCATTTTGAGATGTCGGTGGGGGCGTTAGGGGAGATATTGGCTGAGATTCGCAGGTTGTTGCCGGGGATTTGTCAGCAACAGCGGGATTAAACCTTCAATGGCTTTTCGTTGCTGCTCGTTTTGCCCCGATGTTTTTCATCCCAGAGTTGCAGGAGCATTTTGGTTTTGCGGTCGTGAGTACACAATAAGTTGACCCCACAAATGATAAGCACGGCGGTAATCAGTCCCATGCTTTTCGCGGCAATGCCGGACAAGAAGCCATAGGTGTAGAGAAAATATTTGGTTTTCAAAAGATCCGGATCGTCCGGGCTGAATAGAGGTACAGAATTTTCAATGTCAATTCTGTCAAAGTGAAATCCCAAGCTGAGATAGGGCAGTAAATAGCCCTCCATGAATACATAGAAAAGTCCTGCTGACAAGAACATCAACAGGGCTGTCCATATGCGGCGTTTGTGTTTTTTGCGAATGTGGTGAATGTATTGTTCGTCCGGAATTTTGAAAAGATGCATGGTGATCTCCTGGTGAAAGTCTGCCAGTAGGCTGGATGCAATCGCGAAAAATTTCATGCTGTATGTCACAGGTTTGTGATTCCGTGGGGATATGAAACAAGGCAACCGAGTCAGGATGACTCGGCTATATGGCGAAGCGGCAGGGCGATGGGCGCGTAAAAAAAGCACTGATCAAAGACCAGTGCTTTTTGTTTTGTTAGTGACAATCACTGACAAGTAAACAGTTTGTACATGCTTCGCTTAATGTTGCCATCAAGCTATCCCTTCGAGAAGGGGCAAGGATGTGCTGACAGATCAAGAAGCCAGATCTCTCTGGTCATCTTGTCTACGTGTATCCCGTAGAAAGGAGGTGATCCAGCCGCAGGTTCCCCTACGGCTACCTTGTTACGACTTAGTCCCAGTCACCGAGTTGACCGTAGGCACCACTGAATTGTGGCGACTTTGGGTCCCCCCAGCTCCCATGACTTGACGGGCGGTGTGTACAAGGCTCAGGAACATATTCACCGCGTCGTAGCTGATACGCGATTACTAGCGATTCCGACTTCATGTGGTCGAGTTGCAGACCACAATCTGAACTGGGCGGCGCTTTTTGCGATTTGCTCCACGTTACCGTATCGCTTCGCTCTGTACGCCGCATTGTAGCACGTGTGCAGCCCTGGGCATAAAGGCCATGAGGACTTGACGTCATCCCCACCTTCCTCCGGTTTGACACCGGCAGTCTCGCTAGAGTCCTCAGCATTACCTGTTAGCAACTAACGATAGGGGTTTCGCTCGTTAAGGGACTTAACCCGACACTTCACAGCACGAGCTGACGACAGCCATGCAGCACCTGTGTATGTTCCACTCAAAGAGTGTGGCTCTCCTTTCGGAAAGTTAATCCATACATGTCAAACCCAGGATAAGGTTCTTCGCGTTGCCTCGAATTAAGCCACATGCTCCACCGCTTGTGTGAGCCCCCGTCAATTCCTTTGAGTTTTAGTCTTGCGACCGTACTCCCCAGGCGGTACACTAAACACTTTAGCTTCGTCCAAGCTGGCGTCAGAGCCCTCTCGAACTAGTGTACATCGTTTACGGCGTGGACTACCGGGGTATCTAATCCCGTTCGATACCCACGCTTTCGTGTCTGAGCGTCAGAATCGGCCCAGCAGCCTGCCTTCGCCTTTGGCGTTCCAATAGATATCTACGCATTTCACCGCTCCACCTATTGTTCCGGCTGCCCCTACCGACCTCAAGTCATGCAGTATACCCAGCAGTTCCAGGGTTGAGCCCTGGGATTTCACAAGGTACTTACATAACCGCCTACACACCCTTTAAGCCCAGTGATTCCGATTAACGCTCGGGCCCTTCGTATTACCGCGGCTGCTGGCACGAAGTTAGCCGGCCCTTCCTCTGAGATTCCTCATTGTGTTGGTGGTCTCTGACAGTGGTTTACACCCCAAGGGGCTTCATCCCACACGCGGCATTGCTCCGTCAGGCTTTCGCCCATTGCGGAATATTCGTCGCTGCAGCCTCCCGTAGGAGTCCGGGCAGTGTCTCAGTCCCGATGCGGCGGGTCGTGCTCTCACACCCGCTAGCCGTCTTAGCCTTGGTAAGCCATTACCTTACCAACAAGCTGATAGCACATTTCCCGATCTCAAGGCAGCAAGCCTTTGCCTGAAAAACCATACGATTAATCAGGATTATGAGGTATTACCACCGGTTTCCCAGAGCTATCCCTCACCTTGAGGCACGTTAGAAATGTATTCCTCGCCCTTCCGCCACTCTACTCGCCACCGAAGTGACTTTCGCGTTCGACTTGCATGCTTTAGCCATGCCGCCAGCGTTCAATCTGAGCCAGGATCAAACTCTTCAATTAGATTCGTTGCAACTCCCACAAGGGGAGATTAGCTTCAAATAATTTAAAAGTTGCGATCTTGGTTACCTTTACTGTTTGAAAGTAAAAGGGTCGCCAATCAAATGTTCAAAGACATTTGATTGTTTAAAAAACTCACAATCATTACAAATTAAAAAAGGGGTACTTTTTTCTTTGGTATGCATCATAAGAATGTGAGCCCGCAAGTTTCATCGGCTGTGAACCCGATTCCCTTGCTTGGATATTTTATATCCTCAAGCTGTCGGTTTATGAACCCGACTCGCAGGAGGTCACATCCTCACGCATATGTCGTACAAACTGTTTACTTGTCAAAGATCGTCACTCAGAAGCGTTTAGCAACTTCTTATTTCTCAGTGACTTGTCACTCGGCGTCGCGTTGTTTTGCGTTGCGTTGTGCGTCACTTGTGAGGGAGGAATTATGCTGATTTAAATTCATCTGTCAACCGCATGGGTTCGTTATTTCGGAATTTTTTTCGTTCCGACCTGCTCATCACTCCCTGACGAGAAGAACCATTGTGCCATAAAACTGATTGTGTGTCAATCATTATCAATAAATTTACAATAGGTTAGAAAAGATCAGCCTCCTGAGGCACTTAGCTCGCAAACCGCCTTTTTGACCCCGAAAAAAACTTTGAGATTGTGCCCAAAATCCCGGCAATCGGCTCGAAATCGGGGTCGCGCGCGCAGTTTTCGGGCACTCAACACCCCCAAAATCCACCCTCGGTCACCCCCAAATTGCATCAAATTCTTCCCAAAACCTGTCCCGACACCCCAGATTCACCCCCCAAAGGCGGCTTGCAAGGCGCTTGCTAAGCCACTTTTACACTGGAATTTGTGGATAACCTGTCGATAAGCAGGCTGGATTCACCCAGCAACACCATCAACTTGGCACATTGGTGCTGGATTGGGGCCCCTCAATAGCCATAAACTTCCTGTTGAGGGGGCGATTCCGCCAGGTGATAGGGGGATTGGTGCCCAAAACTGGCCTCAAATGGGGTGAAGGCGATCGCAAAAGACCCCAACTGGCGGTCTTGAGCTGTGAATTGACCTGTTCACCTTGTTAAATTGGCTCCAGACACCCAATCAAGACCTCCGATTGCATTACCAATGGCTCAAATGCACCCAAATCCAACTGATTTGCCCCGGATCCCTGCGGTTGAGCTTTGTAATCGGGTGGTTTCTTCTATTAAGACATGCCCGCAGGCTTGCCGGATCATTGTGTTTGGCTCATTGGCTGCTGGGAAAGCCGATCAATACAGTGATGTGGACATGTTGGTGGCTGTGGATACGCCAGAGGCTGCATGGGATATCGCCTGGAAGATCAGGCAGACATTGCCGGTGCTGTTTTACAGGATGTTTTCCAGCGATCGTCAGCCGGCAGGGCGGTATTGGTTTAAAGATGAATCCCCACTGACACGGCTGGATATCAGCTTCCACTCACCAGACAGTCTCCAGGCCATCTGTGAATCACGTACCTATCTACAGCATCCGATCACATGGGAACTGCGATATCAACGTGACATCAACGTGTGTGTGCCAGTATCGACAGTACATACTCAAGCAGCATGTTTGACCTTCACTGAAATGGAAACGCGACTGGGGCGATGCATTTATCGCGTGAGTTGTGCCTTGGCGTGTGCAGCGAGAAATAAGCCTTACCCTTACGCGCTTGATGACTGCATCAATGCACTGCGTGATGCCATGATCCATAGTCAAGCCCTCAGGCTTGCTGGCGGGGATGGCAATGGATTGGCTTTATCTCTCTTACAGTTGGCTGATACGCTGCGTTGATCTTACGCTGCGGAACTTTGACGATCACCAACGAGCATCTTCAATCGCGTGACGACCTGGTCCACATCTCTGGCTTGCGTGTTGAGTGTTTCGGAGACAGCTGCTTCTTCCTCGGAGTTCGCTGCGTTTTGCTGAGCCAATTGATTGAGTTGATCGACTGCCTGGGAGACTTGGTGCATGGACTCGCGTTGTTCCTTGTCGGTGCTTGCTATGCGCAGTGTAATCTCGCTGACATGGTTGGCACTTTGTTTCATCTTGCTTAGCGACTGGATGACTTCATCATTGATCGTCACGCCTGTCTCGGCGTTGTGTACCGCATCTCCAATGAGATTGCTGGTGCTTTTGGCAGCTTCGGAGGATCGGTGTGCGAGGCTTCGGACTTCATCGGCTACGACAGCAAAGCCTTTACCTGCTTCGCCTGCGCGGGCGGCTTCGACTGCCGCGTTCAAAGCCAGCAGGTTGGTTCGGAAGGCGATTTCCTCGATGGTTTTGATGATACCCGCGGTTTGATCTGCAGAGGCTTTGATCTGGTGCATGGCGTTACTCAGTCGGTCGATGGCTTCGTTGCCGTCTTCAACATCGCGTAAGGTCTGCTGCGAATGCTCGCGGGATTCGGTGAGATCCTGACCGTTGCGATCATTGCGTGCGTTGAGTTCGCTGAGCGTTGCGGTGATCTGTTCGATGCCTGCTGCCTGTTGGGTTGCCCCCGAAGCGAGGCTGTGACTCGTTTGAGCGATCTGGCCTGCAGCTTGTGTCATTTCCCGGGATCGCGCGGTGAGCGTGACCACGGTCTCTTTGAGTAGACGGTTCAGTGACGTGCTGACCCACACGGTGAAGACTACACAGAGTAAGCCAATGAGCAGGCCACCGAATTGCACGCGCATGAGCATGTTGGTTCGGGCTTCGGTTGCTGCCTGCATCATGCCGACCGCCGCGTTCATTTCTTTGAGCAATGTCATGTTCTGTGACAGGGCATCATTGATGTGTTTGGCGTCGGCGGTTTGCCTGCCGGTGAGTAAGGCATCGAGTGTGCTGTCGAATGTCTTCCAGAGCTGCGTGACATTTTCTAGTTGGGTAGCGACCTGGCCGGTTGCAGCGGGGCATTGGGCGTAGGTGGTTTTGTCGTTGATCACGAATTGCCTGGGGGCTTGCCCGCCATCACGCAGTGCGGCGAGGGTCATGTCGAAGACTTTCATGGTCATACGCGTCTGGGCTATGGCTTTGTCAGCCTCTTTGCCATCACGCATGTGTTGAAGGCTGATCATCAGCTCCTTGAACATCTTCTGCGTGAGCATGCGTTGACGTCCCGCGAGGTTGATGTTCTGGCCGTCAAACTTCTGGCCGTTGACCACCCAGCTGGTCGTGGCAACCATGGCAACAATGATTAGCGTGGGTAAGAGTCCAAGCAGCAGCAGGCGGGCGCGTAATTTCATGTGACGAGATCCAATGAGAGAGTGATGTTCAACAGCACAGTGAGATAAAACTGGATAACGAACCTCCGGAATTAGAATTGGTATCGGTTTTTTATCTCAGGATCTCAAGTGGCATGCGTCAATAACTCTATTGGGACCGATATTGCTTGATCTGGATCAAATCGGGAACCAATGCATAACGCAAACAGACGTGTTATCACGACGTTTCAGATCAAGCAGATTGTCTGGGTAGCAGTGGGGCGTGGGGGATCAGCGTCATCGAACAATCAAAATCATTGGCAATGACACGGCTGCGATGCGTGACCGTTTTACAGTCCGAAGACTTCGCGCAGCGTCACGTCCATCAGGCTTTCGGCTTTGACGTTTGGGCAGTCATGACACTGCTGCTGGCATTCGTCGTGGTTCTCATCATGTTGATGATCGTGATGCGAAGAGCATGACTGTTGAGCCTCAACCGAATCGTTGTCGGAGGCTGCCTGGCTTTGGGAAGCCGGTTTGTCGTGAATGCGGGGCATGGTTTTCTCCACTCGCCGTAAGGTCACAGGATAAACAAACCTGTAAATCCAGCTTTTTATCATATCAATAGACCTTCAGATCCGGCAAGTGTGTTGCTGCTTTTTCTTCTGATAAAACGTGGGCTTGATGAAAAAACAAGCGCTTCAGTAAACGTTTTATAAAATATTTTTTCAAAAACTTGGCGTCGGCCAAACGGGCGCTACAATCAGATAAGTTGATGTTTTCATAATCCCTTCCGGCACAAAATCAGCACACTTTCAAGCCATGTTCATGGTCAGCGCCTATCGTACGGAGACACAACAATGAGAGATGGGATCAGTCTTGGATTCGCCTGTGTTTTGCTTGTTGCCTTTTCGATTCAGCTTCATGCCTCGAACATCACCTACCACGACAACGTCGCCTTTGCCCAGTTCCCAGCGGACCTGCAAACCAATGCCTCACTGCACGATTGGGAAAACGGCTTCCTGGATGTGACGATGGCACCCTTCGGCGCGGACTCCTCCGGCGTTGTCGATGCCACCGCCGCGTTGCAGAAAGCCATTGACTATGCCTACGACTGCAATCTCGTGGTCTTCTTCCCGCAGGGCACTTACCGCGTCAGCAGCCAATTGCGCATGATCCACAAACAACCGCCTTCAGGCAGCCCATACAGTCAAACCAAATTCGTTCACAAACTTGTCGGCTCAACGCGCGTCGCACAACGCCCGGTGATCCGGCTGGCTGATCAGTCCACCGTGACGGATAACATCCTGATGCTCTTTCGCTATGAGTTTCTTGATGGTTCAACCGATAGCTCAAGACACTACGCGGCAGAGCTGCGCAACATTGATATTGACATGGGCAATAACGCATCGGTCACCGCGGTGAGCATGAATGGTGCACAGTATTGCGTGATGGAAAATGTTGCGATCCGTGGTCAGGCGTTTGATACCGGGATTTACAATCTCCCCGGCTCCGGAGGCATGGTGCGGAACATCAGTATCACCGGCGGTCGCGTTGGCATTAACCAATCCAACTATCGTCCCAATCCCACGATTGTCGGCTTGCGCCTGTCGGGCCAAAGTGAAATCGGTTTACGCGTCGGTGAATCACGTGGTGCGGTGACGGTCATCGGCTTTGCGATTTCTGGTTCGTCCACGGATGCCAGTTACCTGCCGATCAGCCTGCCCAACAATTACAACGTCACCGGCAGTGTCTCTCGGGCGAACCTGAATCTCATTGATGGCACCATCGATTTTCGTGCAACAGGTGGGACCGCCATCTACAACAAAAACGCGGACGTCGTGATCAAAAACGTCTATATCCGTGCAGCCAATCTCATCGACTCCGGTTCGGTCAACGGCAGCAGTGACATCCTCGCTGGCAATGTCTCCCGCTGGTACCGCATCCCGCAATACCAATTCATCAACGGCAGCGATGACAGTCACATCAACTTCGACGGCATTGATCAAAACCCATTGGACGATGACTACGTGGACTACGATACGCCTGCATGGAATTACACTGCCGATGACATGGTCCGCAAGCATGTCTGCCAATACTTCCCCACGCATGAACAGTCGGTGGTCAACGTGTGCAGTGACTACAGCGTGAGTCGTGATGATGATTCAGACGATGATGCAATGGGTATTCAGCAGGCGATTGATGATGCTGCCAACCCCAATCATGCCAACTTTGGTAAAGCGGTCTTCATCCCGCGTGGCGTCTTTCACATCAGCCAACCGATCGTCCTCAAGGCAGGCACACAGCTCATCGGTGCTGCCAACAACATCTCCGTGATCCATGCCCATCGCACATGGAAGCCAGCGAACGAAACGCAGATGATCCAGACCGTCTCCGCGACGACTGGTAAGCCGATTTACCTGGCCAACTTTGCCATCATCCGCACGCTTGCCAAAGACACCGAGCAGCAGGGCTGTGAATATGTCGGGTACCTGAAAGTGGACTACTACAAGACCTTCATCAAGGACATCCAGACCGGATCGCTTGCATACTATGACAAATGGTCCGACCCATCCTATGCCCATGCGACGCTCGCATGCTTTGAGCAACATGCAGGCGGCAAGTGGTACAACTGCGTCATGCTCGGTGGCGTCTCTTCGCCTGAAGATAATCCCAACACCAATCTCGATGCAGCGCAACTGAAAATCGCCAGCACGCATGACATGATTTTCTACAACTCTTCCATCGAACATTCGAGCTTTGGCAATGGGGATCGGTACATCGAGCAGGCTCAGAACCTTTACATATTCGGCATCAAGCATGAGTCAGGCTACAACATCGCCCGCATCGTCGACAGCAGCAATCTTCTTCTTTCAGGTGGGTCAGGTAATCTTTCCATCTCAGCCAACACGCAAGACCCGTTGATCGACATCGTGGACAGTGATGATCTGGAAATCAGTTTGCTCAGTCGCAAGCACGGCAGCAGTGAGCCAACGTCACGGCTGTTTCTCAATGACGGTTACACCATGCTCAATGCCTATGACAACATCGGTGTCTATCGCGTGGGCAATTCGCCGTTGACGGTCCCGACGATCAGCTATGACATTGAAAATCTGGACATGGCCACTGCCAACGGTTTGCAGGATGCGGGTGGGAATCTGACAGTGTCCAACGGCGTTGCCTCCTTAAGCAGTGCGACCGTGCTGACCCATAGCATGGCTGACGACTTTGAATTGAATCTGGATTTGGCAACGACTTTGCCCGGTTCGCAAAGCTGGTTTGTTGGGCATCTTTATCTACGTTACCTCGATGCTGATAATCATTATCTGATTCGACTTGAGCCCAACGGGGCAATCAAGTTCCTCAAGGAAGTTGATGGCGTGAGCAGCGTCATTCAATCCGTCTGGAACACCGGCCTGCAGGTCGATGCGATGAATCACTATCGCGTTGTCATGCGGGGTAGTTCGATTCAACTCTACGTCACCGCGCCCGGTGGCAGTGAACAATTGATTCTCGACAGCACCGCATGCAGTCAGATTCAAACCGGCCATGTTGGTATCTTCGCTCGTACCAGCACGGTTAACTTCGACAATCTGGTCGTAACGCCGTTGTTTAAATGATGCACAATTTTTCGAACTTTTATAAGCACCGGGTGTTAACCCGGTGCCCCTTGGATTGTCATATGCACGACGGGCACCGGATTAACATTCGGTGCTTATCGCTGAAAATCTCGTTTGTAATGTCCCATCGCGGAAATGGTGAGATCGTGTCAATGTTTGGAGCACATTGCTTACTTGACTGCTTGAACGAAAAAGTCCTGCCATTCGTCGAGTGCTTTGGGATTGGCAAAGAGAACGCCTGAGCGTTCGCTGATACGTTGGCGGACGTTTCGGGCAAACGTGTGATCGGTTGCCAGTCGGATTGCCAGACGAACGTATTCATCGACATCATTGGCAATAAGCGAATCAAAGCCCATGTGCTTGTACGCTGCGGTGGTGATACGACTTTTAAGGTCTTTGCCAAGCAACGTCACGATTGGCTGTGATAATCCCAGGCATTGGAAGGTGGTATTGCCACCTGTAAAATGCAACGTGTCGAGAATGACCCTGGCATGTTGGATCAACTCTAGGAACATCGGGAAGTTCTGTCGGGGCAGGAAAATGATCCGACGGCTCATCGGGCCAATGAGTTTGTTCCACCGACTTCGCAGCGGCTCAAGCCAACTGTCTTCACGGCCCTGGAAAAAGACGATCAATGAGGACGCATCCTGTTCAATGATCTGTTTGAGAACGTGATCAAAGTCAGGATGAATCTTGAATAGACTCTGGCAACAGAGGTAAATGTTCGATCCATCATTAATCCCCCAATGCTGCAGCGGGGTGAGTTGGTCCGCTGGTCGTGGCGTGGGCTTTTCAGGGTAAATCGCCAAATTTTCAAAACGCACGAGTTTTTCGGTGTAATGTGCATCGCCGTTGGCAGGTTCCAGATGTTTGCTCGACAGGTAATAGTCGATGGTGTCAATGCCGGTGGTCTGGGGATGTCCCCACCAGGCGCACTGAACTTTGGCAAGGCGGGCAAAGGCAAGAAAGTAAGTCATCGGTTCCATGCCGATATCGGGATACAAGACGATGTCGGGTTTCTGTGAGCTGATCTGATGCCGCGCTGCCTGCAGGTCAGGGGGGAGGACGGCATGGTGCACGGCCTTGGCGTTGATGGCAGTGCTGATCTGATCGGATTGGTTGGACACATGGAACACCGACAGTTCAAAGCGAGCCGGATCAAGCTGCTGCGCGAGCCCGAGCATGAACATGCCGATGGTATGGTTGTTCAGATATTTGGAGACCATGGCAATGCGGATGCGTGCGTTGGGATCACGCGGTTGATCGACATGCGGCGCCTGCCAGTTGAGCATCGGTGAAGCTTGTCGATAGAGTTTTGTCAGTGATTCAAGCAATGGTTTGTCATCTCGCCCGTGATACGCAAGATAAAACGGCGTTGCGGTGACTTGCTTGAGCGGGTCGACAATGCTTACCTGCTCCTGTGTCAGGCGCGTGATGGTGTGCTCAAGTGTTTCGCGTGCCAGATCGATTTGTTCCACATCATGGACAATGATGGGCAAGGCCAAAGCGCGTTTGAGCTTCAAGCCGGGGACCGCGTTTTCAGGACTGCATTTGATTGCTTCGTCGTAGGCCATCAGCGCATGGCCGGGGTTATTGAGTTGTTGTTGTATCTCGCCACGACGCGTCCATGCCTGTGCATGCTCGGGGTGCAGCGCGATGATTTGTTGGAGTATGCTGTCCGCTTCGGTGAGTTGGCCTTCACGTTTGAGGATCACCGCCAGCTGATACCGCGGTTGCGGGTCGGTTTTGTGCAGTTGACAGGCTTGCTTGAGTGTGTCGATGGCCTGGTCCGTTTGACCTGTCGCATCCTGAATCATGGCCAGATTACAATGAGCAGGCAGATGCTCGGGGACCAATGCCAACGCACGTTGCAGATAACCCTGAGCCTGTTTGAGTTGACCTTGGCCCAGCAGCAGACCGGCAAGATTGTTCAGGCTCGGGACATGGTCAGGTTCGAGGTTGAGCAGTTGCATGTACTGGCCGATGGCATCGTCAATCCTGCCCTGGTCTTCAAGCAGGGCAGCGAGTTGAATACGGGCGGGGTGGAGCTTGGGTTCAAGTTTCAGTGCAGTGATCAGATGCGTCTGAGCCGGCCCGCGGTCACCAGTGGCAATCATGCTTGAGGCCAGCGCGTGGTGCGCCTGAGGCGATTGCGGATCCAAAGCCAGCGCCTTTTGCAGCGTGTCGATGGCTTGGGCATGTTGTTTGAGTTGCCCCAACGCCAAGCCCAGTAGCTGCAGCGCCTGCGGGTGTTTGTGCTGGGTGGCAGCGAGAATTTTCTGATAATGCATCACCGCCTGCTGCACCTGCCCACCCTGGTGTAGCGAAACCGCATGTTCTAGCACTTGTTCGATCGTAGCCATGCTCAGGTTATCGGCCAGATGCGTTGGATCGCGACAGGCAACGCGCTTTTTAACAACTTGAGTTTGGGATAAGCAATGGGGGTGATACACAGGGACGATGTACAGCGATCAGCGAGAAGATAGCAGGGAGTGACCAGAGAGCAGCGATTAGCGACCATCAAGCAGCGACCAGTGTCCCAGTGACCAGCGATTAGTGCCCCAGTAACCAGAGAGCAGAAACCTGCGACCTGCGACCAGCAACCAGCGATCTGCGACCAGTGACCAGTGCCCATCAAGCAGCGACCAGCAACCAGCGATCTGCGACCAGTGACCATCAAGCAGTGACCAGTGACCAGTGACCAGCAACCAGAGGCCAGCGATCAGAGATCAGAGACCAACGCCCCAGCGACCATTGAGCAGCGACCGGAAACCTGCGACCCAGTGACCAACCTGCTACCCAGCGACCATCAAGCAGCGATCTGCGACCAGCAACCAGTGACCCAGCGACCAGCGACCCAGTGACCAGTGATTAGCCATCAGGGCAAGGGAAAAGATAGAGAGAAGCCAAACGACTGACTCAATACAACCCCAAGCTCTGACAAGCCCCAAGCCCTGACAAGCCATAAGCCATAAGTGACAAGCCACAAGCTGCAAGCGGCATCCTTTATCCGAAACTCAGTTTAACAGCCCATTGGCTTCACCTTTCTGGACTTGCAGGCAGGTAGCGACTTTCGACTCACGACTTACGACTGCTCGTGACGCACAGGGCGTGGACTGCGACGCAGATTGCCACGTGGTGATTGGTGGAACCGGCCGTGGGACGGCTTGCTGCTACGCGATGGCTGGCGGACATCCCGACCGTGATTGCCGGTGGCAGTAATCTCCCAATCGGTTACGCCGCCTGAAACGCCCCGAGTCTCAACATCACTGAGACTGCGATGACC